>JASLHV010000098.1 GCA_030153205.1 Roseiarcus sp.
TGCGAATTGGCCAGAAAGACACTGCGGGTCCCAACGATCGTCTCCGATCCGCCGCCCGCCGTGCCAGGATTCATCGTCACGCCCTCCCGGATCAAACAATCTGGCCCAATCAGCAGACGAACAGGCTCGCCGCTATATTTGAGATCCTGCGGCGGGTGGCCAATCGACGCGAAGGGATAGATGGCGGTACGTGCGCCGACGGAGGTTGTTCCGACGACGCTCACATGAGAAACGAGCGTAACGCCCTCCTCGAGCGTGACGTCGGCGCCGACGTGGCAGAAGGGACCAATAGAAACGCCAGCGCCAAGCTTTGCGCCATGTTCAATGATCGCGCTGGGATGAATGATCGCCGCCCCGAGGGGGCGCTCAACCGGCGTACTGAGCGCCATGCCTCAATCCTTCAGTAACATGGCGGAGATTTCCGCTTCGCAGGCGAGTGCGCCGTCGACTTTGGCTTCGCCGCGAAACCACCACATGTTTCGCTTCTTTGCGAATTTTGTCATGTGGTACTCAACCCTGTCGCCGGGGACGACCGGCTTACGGAATTTCACTTTGTCGACCGTCATGAGATAGACCGAGGGGGGACGGTCTATCGACCCTAGCGAGGCGACACACAAGGCGCCCGCGGTCTGCGCCATCCCTTCGATCAACAGCACGCCCGGCATGATCGGACGCTCCGGGAAGTGGCCGGTGAATTGGGGTTCGTTGGCCGTGACATTCTTGATCCCGATACAAGATTCATCGCCTCTTGCTTCGATGATCCGATCGACAAGCAGGAACGGATAACGATGCGGCAGGAGTGTCAGCAGCTTTTGAATGTCGTAAGTTTCAAGGGTTCGCGTCGCCGACTGATCCATTCCTTCCTCCGAACCCTCTCTTATCTTGGAGCTTGGCATAACGCCTGCAACGCGCCGCCGATCCCATTCGGCCGCGACTGGATAGAGCGTTTCGTCCTTTTGCGCCAGAAAAACCCGATCCAGACGGACAATTCGAAGCTGATTTAGCCTTCGTCCGTCGCCTCGCGTGCGCCCGCCTCGCGCAGTTTCTTGAGATTGGCGACGTCCTTCCACCAGTCGCGCGCAGGACGGGCCGGCATGCCGCCCCAACGAGCGCCCGCCGGCACGTCGTGCATAAGACCGGCGGCGGCGGCGATTTGGGCGCCAGCGCCAATATTCAAGTGCCCGGCAAGGCCGGCCTGACCGCCGATCGCCACGAAATCGCCGAGCGTACAAGATCCGGAGACGCCGACCTGAGCGGCGAGCACGCAGTGTCGGCCGACCACGACATTGTGGGCGATCTGCACCAGATTGTCGATTTTGGTCCCTTCGCCGACGACCGTATCGCGGTTGGCGCCACGATCGATCGTCGAGCCAGCGCCGATCTCGACATCATCCTGGATGACGACGCGTCCGACTTGCGGCACTTTCATATGACCGCGCGGCCCCATGGCGAAGCCAAATCCATCCTGGCCGATATGTGCGCCAGGGTGAATGATGACCCGGTCGCCGATTAGCGCGCAGAATATCGTCGCATTCGGACCAATGGCGCCGTCGCGACCGATCCGCACGTCAGGACCGATCACAACATTCGCGCCAATGACGGTTCCGGCGCCGATTTCCGCGCCGGGACCAATCACAGCGCCGGGATCGACCACAACCTTCCCCTCTAATTTCGCGGCTGGATGAATAGAGGCGCTGGGCGATATGCCGGTCTCGCCGAAAGTCGATCGCGGCCGGGCTGCGCTGGGATAGAGACGCTTCAAGACCTCGGCCATCGCCCGATAGGGCTCTGGCGTTACCAAGGCGACGCAATGGGCCGGCGCCAAGGCCGCGTGACGAGGTTGCAGCAGCACGGCGGCGGCGTTGGTCGCGGCGAGGCGATCTGCGTAACGGGGATTGTCGAGAAACGTCAACGCGCCTTGGCCGGCGCGGTCGAGCGGTCCAACGCCGCGAATCGGTTGTGAGAGTTCAGCACCGGGCGGCGCAGTCGCACCTGTCCATTCGAGGATGGTCGCCAGCGTCGGCGATTCCGCCACCGCAAAGAAAAATACATCAGCCATCAGAAAGCCGGCGATCCTTTCCGCCAGCGGCAGGGAAGATGGGCGGCTTCGCTTTATGCCGCCCGCTGGTCGCGTTAAGCCGTAGCGCTCTGCTTAGAAGGTCGAGCCGCCGGTGAAATTGAACTGCTGGACCTGATCATATTTGCCCTTGGTGATCGCATAGGCGTAATCGACGCGGATCGGACCCAGCGGCGAGGCCCAGATCAAGCTTGCGCCGACAGACGAGCGAATAGTGCTCTCGTTATCAAGGTTGATACAATTGGCCTGCGTGAAGGTTGCGGCGGCGGCAGCGTAATTACAAGCGCCGCCGGGCGCGAAATTGGTCTGGCTCTGGAAGCCGAACAATGTGCCGGCATCGGCGAAGATCGCGCCCTTAAGCCCAATCTCGCGAGGCAGACCCCAGATCGGGAATTGCACTTCCGCCGTGCCGCCAAAATAGGTTGTGCCGCCGAGCCCGTTGGCCGCGATGTTGTTCGGATCCGAAATATCGCGCGGACCGATGCCACCCGGCGCAAAGCCGCGAACCAGCGTCGGACCTACGTTGAAGTTATTGACGATCTGCAGCGATTGCGAGCCGCCAAAGCCATATATCTGTCCGGCCTGGAAGCGCAGCAGCCCAGTGAAATCGTCGGTGAGCGGATAATAGTAGCGCGCGTCAAACGTCTCACGCAGGAACCTCGACTGGCCGCCGGCGCCGGCGACGTCTTGCTTGAAGTTCGCGTAAAGGCCGGTGGTCGGGTTCTTATTGTTGTCCAGCGAATTGTAGATTAGCGAGTAGCCGAAGAGCGACGTCACGACCAAGCCCGCCGACGCCGCTTGTTTGAGGGCAAGCGATGCCTCGCCGTTGGTCAAGCAATTCGCTCCCGACGTCGCCGGATCCGGCGTGACGCCCGGGATTGCAACATTACAATCGTCATAGGGCTGATCAGAGGTGTTCGGAATTTTTATTTCTGAACCGTACACCGAGTAATGCGGTTGGATTGTAAACTCGTCCGTGACCGGCAGGCCAAGGCGCAAGGTGGCGCCAGTCGTCCAGGTCTCATAGAATGCGTATTGATTTTGGAACGTCTCCTTGTGGTAGACGTCCAAACCGCCGGCCATGCGCTGGTCGAACAAATACGGCTCGGTGAACGAAGCCGTCCAACCCTGGCTATATTGTCCGTAGGACGCTGACAGTTTCACATATTGTCCGCGGCCGAGAAAGTTCGTTTCCGTGACAGAGACCTCGGCGATTGCGCCGTCGATCGTCGAATACCCGCCGGAAATCGAGAAGGCGCCCGTCGGCTGATCTTCCACCTCGACGACCACGATCACGCGATCCGGCGAAGTGCCCGGGCGATTAGTGATATGGACCTTCTTGAAGTAGCCGAGATTGTTGAGCCGACGTTCGGCGCGCTCGATCAAAGCGTGATTGTAGGGGTCGCCTTCGCCGATGTCGAATTCGCGGCGAATGACATAGTCGCGCGTGCGCGTGTTGCCCTCGATATCGATGCGCTCAATATACACTTTGGGCCCGTCGTCGACAGTGAAAACGAGACCGATCGTATGATTGGCGTTGTCGCGGTCGCCGTGCGGACGAACTTGCGAGAATGCGAAACCTTGGCGGTACACGACGCGTGTCAAGGCTTCGGTGGAAAGCTCGACCGCCGTCGCGTCGTAGACGTCGCCCGGCGAGAGCTACACGAATTTAGTCAGCGCCTCGCCATCGACGCTGGGGACGTGAGAATCCACTTTTACAGAAGAGACGTGATATTGCGGCCCTTCGTCCATCGTGATCGTGACGACGTAGCCGACTTGCTCGGCGTCGTAATGCACGTCGGTATTGGTGATTCGGAAGTCGGCGAAACCGTGCCGCATATAGTATTTGCGGATCGCTTCTTCGTCGCTGGCTAGGCGATCGGCGTCATAGACGTCGCTCGTCTTCAAGAAGGACAGAAAATTCATCTCCGTCGTCGCCATCAACCCATGGAGGCGATAGGCGGAAAAATGCTCATTGCCGACGAAGTTGATCGTCCTGACGCCGGTCTTGGAGCCTTCGTCGATCGTGAACACAAGGTCGACGCGGCCGTTCGGCAATTGAACGAGGCGTTTCGTCACCTTTGCTTCATTGCGACCCGTGCGGCGATAGACTTCCTTGATTCGGTCGAGATCGGCCTGTGCGACGGCTTCGTTGTAGCCGCTGCGCGCCTTGGACTGGACTTCGACGGCAAGCTGATCGCTCTTGACCTTGCTGTTGCCTTCGAAGGCGACGCGGTTGATGAGGATGGCGCTCTCGACGACCTTGACCATCACCTTGCCGCCAACGATCCGAGCGCTCACGTTTGAAAAAATGCCGCTCGCCGACAGATCCTTGACGCCCTTGTCGACCGAAGCCTGATCCGTGCCCGCGAAATAGGAGCGCACCGTATCCGCATCGACGCGATTATTGCCCTGGACCACGATCGACTGGGGTGAAACTTGCGCCAAAACAGGCGAACTCACGCCCAACACGCTAAACGCCAGACATGCCGCAATTACCAGCCTGCCCAGGAAACCACGAATAAATTGCATTTGGCCCAGGTTCCCCGTCTCGCTTTGCGGCGGTTGGTCCGCCGAGTTGTTAGGTGCCGACAGTAACTCTGTTTTTATTGGTCTTTTAATGTCTTTTTTCACGCGCCGCCAGCGGCGACGCGTGACCTTTAAGGCGTTCTAACCTTTTTGGCAGGCGCCTGCAAACCGCTATTAACCCGAATATAAATCATTTCAAACGAGCGTTGCCTAGGCGACACGATTCGTGGTCGACGGATGGTTAACCGGGGCTCGCCAACACGTGCCGAAATAGATCATTCGACACAGAAAATATAACAATCATAGCCACAATCGCGATCCCGACCCTCAGGCCAATTTCCTGGGTCCTCTCGCTGAGCGGCCGGCCGCGCACCGCCTCAATGGCGTAAAAGAGTAAATGTCCGCCGTCCAACATGGGAATCGGCAGAAGATTCATGAGTCCGACCGACACGGAGAAGAGCGCCGTCAGGCCGATCAGAGCAAAAATGTGAATCTTGGCCACTTCCCCGGCGACCTGGGCGACGCCCACAGGTCCAGAGATCTGATCGACCGATTGGCGGCCGGCAAGAAGCCCGACGATATAGGCGCCTGTCCCTTCGACCACGGACCAGGTCTCGCGCACGCTCCAGACTACGCAGGTCGGCAGCGAACAGGTTTCGAACCGCCGGTCCGCCGGGTCCACGGAGGATTTGACGCCAAGCCGGCTGACCCGGCGCTTGCCAAAAGGCCCGAGATCGACCAGCCCAATGGTCGGCGTCGCCTCGAGCGTCACAATTTGTCCGGCCCGATCGACCTCAAAGGACATTTTCAGACCGGCGTTATTCGTAACCGCCTGATGCAGATCCTCGAAACTGTCGACCTTCTCCCCGTTAATCGTCAGAACGAGATCGCCAGGCATGAAGCCGGCGATTTCAGCCGGGCTGCCGGCCTCCAATCCGCCGACGCGGGGCGCAAGCGTGAACTGACCTGAAATCGCGAAAGTGCCGGTGAAAATAACAATCGCCAGCAGGAAATTTGCGATTGGCCCGGCCGCGACGATTGCCGCGCGATTGATCAAGGGCTGTCCGGCCAAGGTCTGGCGGCGCTCTGACCGGGGCATTTGGGCCAACGCCTGGACGTCAGGCGCGCTGGTGGCGTTGGCGTCGCCATGAAATCGCACGTAACCGCCGAGCGGAAGCGCGGCAATGCGCCAG
>JASLHV010000101.1 GCA_030153205.1 Roseiarcus sp.
GCGCCATTGCGCTATATCTCGCAATTGTCGGCGAGGCGGCTTTGGCCAGCGTCGGCGCTTATCAAGTCGAAGGCTTTGGCGCGCATCTTTTCGAGAAGATCGAGGGCGATTATCCGACGATTCTGGGCCTGCCGTTGATGCGCGTTTTGGCCTGGCTCAGATCGGAAGGGTATCTGGCTCTATGAGCGACAATTCGACGCCGAGGGCCTGCGTCGCCGGCTGGCCGATTGCGCATTCGCGTTCGCCCCTGATCCATAATTATTGGCTGCGCAGTCTCGGCATCGCCGGCTGCTACGACCGCGCCGCGGTGCCGCCCGGCGCCTTCGCTGAATTTGCTGACACGATCGGCAAAGACGAACTGGTCGGCGCCAATGTCACCGTGCCCCACAAGGAAGCCGCTTTCGCTGCTTGCGATAGGCTGACGGACAACGCCGCCGATCTCGGCGCGGTCAACACGCTTTGGCGCGAAAACGATCTCCTTTGCGGCGACAATACCGATGTCGCCGGCTTCCTCGTCAATCTCGACGAGCAAGCGCCAGATTGGCGCAAAAGCGCCGACAAAGTCGTGGTGATCGGGGCGGGCGGAGCGGCCCGCGCGATCATTCGCGGGCTCTTATCGCGGAAGGTAGACGGAATCGCGATCGTCAATCGAACTGCGGCGCGCGCCGAGCGTCTTGTTGCGCATTTTGGCGGCGCGACGGCGGCGTACGAGCCCGCGGCGTTGCCGCAATTGCTGCAGAGCGCTGGGCTTGTCGTCAACACGAGCTCGCTCGGCATGACAGGCCAGCCGCCGCTTTCGATCGATCTCTCGCCCTTATCCGACGACGCGGTCGTCGCCGATCTCGTCTATGTTCCTCTGGAGACGCCGCTTCTCGCGGCGGCCAAAGCGCGAGCGCTTCGCACGGTCGAGGGCTTAGGGATGCTGCTTCATCAAGCTGCGCCGGGGTTCGAGCGGTGGTTCGGCGCCAAGCCCTCCGTGACCGCCGAGCTACGGGCCTTGATCGAGGCCGACATTCTCCGTCCGCGCGAGCATTCCTCTTGATTGTCGTTGGACTTACCGGCTCGATCGCGATGGGGAAATCGACCGTCGCTTCTATGTTCAAAGAAGCCGGCGCGCCGGTTTTCGATTCGGACGAAGCCGTGCATCGCCTTTACGCCGGCGCGACCGCTGCGGAAATCGAGGGGGCCTTTCCGGGCGTCTTGGCGGACGGAATCGTCGATCGGGCGCTCTTGAGCGAAAGGGTCCTCGGCGATACGGCGGCGCTCCGACGCTTAGAAGCGATCGTCCATCCAAAAGTCGCCGACGCGCGGGACGAATTTATGAGAAGCGCGATTGCGCAAGGCCGCCGCGTCGCCGTCGCCGACATTCCCCTCCTCTTCGAATCGAAGGCGGAGAAATCGGTCGATCTCGTCCTTGTCGTCAGCGCGCCTGAATCTGTGCAAAAGGCCCGCGCCCTCTCTCGAAAGGATATGACGGAAGAGCGATTTGCGGCAATTGTCGCCAAGCAAATGTCCGATCGGGAAAAGCGTCGCCGCGCTCATTTCGTGATCGCCACCAACGGTCCTTTCGAGGCGACGAGGGCGCAGACGCAAGGATTGTTGCGCAGTATTGCCGGCATGACCGGCCGGAGATGATTCGCCGATGCGCGAAATCGTACTTGATACGGAAACGACGGGCCTGAGTCCTGCCGAGGGCCACCGTCTGGTGGAGATCGGCTGCGTCGAAATCGTCCATCAGATTCCAACTGGCGTCGTCTACCATACGTTGATCAATCCTGAGCGCGACGTTCCTGAAGACGCTTTTCGCGTGCATGGTCATTCGACCGAGATCCTTGCGAAGGAGCGGGTCTTTGCGGCCGTCGTGCCGGAATTTCTGGCCTTCATCGGCGATGACCCCCTGGTGATCCACAACGCCGAATTCGACATGCGGTTCATCAATGCGGAATTGACTCGCCTCGGACATGCTCCGATCGCGATAAGCCGAGTCGTCGATACTTTGGCTATCGCGCGTCGCAGACATCCGGGCGCGCCGAATAATCTGGACGCATTATGCGACCGCTACCGCATCGATCGCACCAAGCGCATCAAACACGGCGCTCTGCTCGACGCCGAGATTTTGGTGGAAGTCTATGGCGAGCTGCTCGGCGGCCGGCAGAGGTCGCTGGTCTTCGCAGCGCCGCGCACGGAGACGAGAGCGCGGGCGCTGGGGTTTACGAGGCCGATCAGCCGTTCGCGAGAGATTGCTGCGCTTATCACCGAAGCCGAAATCGCCGCTCACACCGCGCATGTCGCCACGCTCGGCGAAAATGCGCTTTGGCTGCGCTATATGGAAAAACCGTCAGAAAGCGCAGCTTAAAAAGTTAGGCGACGCCCGCTGCCGGCGCATTCGCCGCCGCCGCCATGCGTTGTACAAACAAGGCGTTGAAATCGATCGGATCAATGTAAAGCGGCGGAAAGCCGCCTCCTTTGACCGCTTCGGCGACGATCTGACGGGCGAAGGGGAATAGAAGCCGCGGACCTTCGATCATAATCGAAGGCTGGATCTGTTCGGCCGGGACGTTCTCGATGCGGAAGACGCCGGCGTAGTTGAGCTCGAATTTGAAGAGCGTATTGGCGCCTTCGCCAGCGCCGCCCTCGAGGAGCAAGGTCACCTCATAATCGGCCGGCCCGAGCTGACGAGCATTGACGTTGACCTGAATCGAAATGTTTGGGGCTTGCTGCTGTGGAGCGAAAGAGCGCGGCGCGTTTGGATTCTCGAACGAGAAATCCTTCATATATTGCACCAAAACGGAGAGCTTGGGCGCGTTGGCGGTGTTTTGCGCCGCATCGCCGTTCTGTTCGGCCATTCCATAAACTCCGTTCGGGGGTCAGCGCCGCTATTCGTCGGGGTCGCCTAGCATAGTGCTTGCGGCGGAACAAGAACCGGGTTGGCGGCGGCGCCGCTGAACCCTAAAGTCCCAAGACGCTGACTTTGAGGATGGGTTCTCGACAACGAATTGAAGCCGGCGCAATCCAAAAACCGTCTTGCACGCATATCGGGGATTCGGAGCCTTCGAGCGACGGGGCTAGAACCGCGAGGCGGGTCACTTCGTCGCCCGAAAGATCGCGATATGACGACATCATTCACTGAGGACGCACGGGACAGATTTACGACGGGCCTACATTTTATTGAGAGGATCGGAATGGGCAGCGCCGACCCCAAAGATATTTTGGAAGCTTGGATAACCTTGTTCCAAGGGCTCAACCACTTGAGCCTCGGCTTGCGGGCGACCTATATCAAGCTGGAGCAACTCGAATCGGAAATTCGACGGATACAAGTTCAAGCCGGCGGCGTCTTGAACCGCTAACGCTGCGGCCAAGCGAAGTCGTCAGCGCGCCCAGGCTTGGCCGGCGGCTCGACGCCGGTCTCGAGAACATTCAAAGCGGCGACTGTCGCCCCCGACCAGGCCGGCCGCGTCGCCAGAGCGCCGCCCGGCGACAGCGGCCTTGCGGTGAGGGGAAGGACCGGTCCCGCCAGCGGCTTAGTCGGCTCGGCCGGGGCTTGCTCGCCAGGGGCCGGCGCAAGTCCCATTTCGCGGCGTATCTCGGCGTTGATGTCGGTCGCGGCGTGCTCGAGATCGGGCGGCAGATCGACCAATTGGTCCGCCGGCTTGTCGACGCTTTCGAAAGCGTGACGGATGTCGCTTTCCAGGAATTGCGCCGCTTTCCTCGCGCCGGCCTTGGTGTAGTAGACGCCGTCGGCGATACGCAGCCGAACCGTTTGTCCGTTCACATCAGGACCAAAAGCGCTGTACGCGCCGTTCTCGTCGGCAAAGGCGTTCCAGATGTCGATATATTTCGCGCCGGCTTTCTCGGCGTGTTCTTTGACGATCTCGTTGAGCTTTGAGATTTGATCGTTGAATTTGTCGTTGCGCATCGGCGGCAGGCCGAGCCACAGCATCGGAATATGCGCCTGCCGGAAAGGTTCGACGACAGCCTCGACGCGCTTGCCGTAAATTTCCCGCCAGCGATCGGTCAGCGGATCGAGACTATCCGCTCCATCCTTGATCGATTGAATGTCGTTGATGCCGATATGTATGACGACGAAATCGATATGATTTTTGTCGGTCTTTTCCGCGACGAGATCCTTGGCGGCTTTGACCCAATCGTAGAAATCATCGCGTACGAGGCCCGAGGAATCTCTGGCCCGGCCATTGATCACGATTTTCGGATTGTCGGCGAAAGCGGTTCTTAAACCGTCCGCCGCCTGAATCGCCATGCTGTCGCCAACGACATAGATGAAAAAGTTCGGCGTCACCGGGCCATTGTCGGCATTGACGCGCGTCGCCTCGGTCGGCACGAAATCGCGCGGCTCGCGCACGGTTTTTCGCGACGCCGGCGTCGACTTTTGTTCGATCGCTTTCTGCTTCTCTTCCGATAGCTGGCGTTGCTCGATCCAGAAGGTCGCCGAATTGTCGCTGCGCGCGAAAACCGCCGGTCCGCAGGTCGCATAGAGAAAGACAGCCAGGAGAACGAGCTTCAACGCCCGCGAAACGGAAAGCCGGTTGAGCAAAATCCTTCCTGCGGTCACGTCCAAAGACCCGAATTCGTATCACGGCTGCTTGCGCAGCCGCTGCAGCAGGGCGAGCGTCGGATAGCCGTCCGGCGTCAGGCCGCTTTTCTCTTGATAGGCCCTGAGCGCCGTCTGTCCGGTCTCGCCGAACTTTCCGTCGATCTTGCCGACATCATAGCCCATTTTCTTGAGCCGCGTCTGCATGTCGCGCGCTTGCGTCATGTTCAAGCTTTTGTCGTGAACCGGCCAGGCCGCGGCGAGGTCTTGCCCGCCCATCGCGCGATCGCCGAGCAGCGCCACCGCTAGGGCGTAGGACGTTGAGTTGTTGTAGCTTTTGATGACCTTGAAATTAGGCGTGACGAGAAAGATCGGGCCGTTGAGGCCGGCCGGAATAAGCAATTGGGCCTCGCCGGATTGCGGCAACGGCCTTCCGTCGGCCCGCTTCACGCCGCGCTCGGCGAAGGCGCTGAAGGGCGCAAAGGCGGAGGAATCCGCCGCCGTAAGCGCATAGCCCTTCGGCAGCGCGACTTCGAACCCCCAGGGTTGGCCGGCGCGCCAGCCGTGCTCTTTGAGATAATTGGCCGTCGAGCCGATCGCGTCCGCCGCGCTGGTCCAAATGTCGCGTCGGCCATGGCCTTCGAAATCGACGGCGAATTTGAGAAAGCTCGAGGGCATGAATTGCGTCTGCCCCATCGCGCCCGCCCACGAGCCTTTCATTTCGCGGGGTCCGATATCCCCTTCCTGCAGGATCTCCAAAGCGGCGATGAGCTCGTCCTTGAAATAATCGTCGCGGTAGCGCGCATAGGCCAGCGTCGCCAAGGAGCGGATCACATTGTCGGAGCCGGCGAAGCCGCCGAAATCAGTCTCGAGGCCCCAAATGCCGACGACTACCGCAGGGTCGACGCCGTAATCCTGTCGCGCCTTGTTGAACCAGCTTTGGTACGAGGCGGCCTTCTCCTCGCCGCGGGCGATGCGCGACGGCGTCACCGCGCCGGCGATATAGGTCCAGATCGGCTTGATCACCTCAGCTTGGCGCTCGGTTTGCGCTATGACCTTGGGGTCATAGGAAACACCCCGGAAGGCGGCGTCGAAGGTTTGACGCGATACGCCGTGAGACGCGGCCTCGGGCCAGAGGCTTTGGATATAAGCGCGAAAAGGATTTGACTCTTTTTTTTGGACTTTGTGTTCGGCCTTAGCGTGGTGTTCGACCTTGGCATGGGCGAAAGCGCCGCCCATCGCCGTCCAAAAGACGAGCAAGGCGGCGGCGAGGCTCGGCAGCACGCGAGCGACGGACGAGGTTGGAAGGGTTCGCACGATCATGATCTTCCTGGCGAGGCGATTCGCGCCGAAGCTACAATCGTCTTCTTGACAAAAGCTTCCCGCGATCGATCGCGCAAAAACGCGCTTACTCGGCGGCCAAACCGCGCTCGTTGCGCGCGGCCGCTTTCATGTCGTCGGGATGCGGCATCGAGATAATATTATATCCAGAATCGACGAAATGAACCTCGCCGGTGACGCCCGCCGACAAAGGCGAC
The DNA here is from genome assembly GCA_030153205.1 of Roseiarcus sp. Lineage (GTDB taxonomy): Bacteria > Pseudomonadota > Alphaproteobacteria > Rhizobiales > Beijerinckiaceae > Roseiarcus. Next base: position 6,088 of record JASLHV010000101.1, read on the forward strand.
AGAAGGTACAAAGCCGCGCCGCCGACATCCTCGATCGTAACCGTCCGCCGAAGCGGAGAATGTTCGCGTTCGAAATTGAACATGAACCGTGCGTCGGCGATGCCGGCGCCGGCCAAAGTGCGCACCGGACCTGCAGAGATGGCGTTGACGCGCACGCCTTGCGGCCCAAAATCCGCCGCGAGATAGCGAACGCTCGCCTCGAGCGCGGCCTTGGCGACGCCCATGACATTATAGTTCGGCATCACCCGCGTCGCGCCGCCGAAAGTGAGCGTCACCAGCGCGCCGCCTTGCGGCATCAAAGCCGCGGCGCGCTTGGCGATTTCCGTGAACGAGAAAGCCGAGATCAGCATGGTGCGCGCGAAGTTCTCCCGCGTCGTATCGGCGTATCGTCCCTTTAGCTCGTTGCGATCGGAAAAAGCGATGCAATGAGCGACGAAGTCGAGGGAAGACCAGCGCTCCTTCAGCGCGGCGAAGACACTGTCGACCGAGCCAAGATCCTCGACATCACAGGGCAGGGCAATATCCGAGCCGACGCTTTCAGCGAGCGGCCGGACGCGCTTGCCCAAGGCGTCGCCCTGATAGGTGAAGGCCAGTTGGGCGCCATGATCAGAAAGCGCCTTGGCGATACCCCAGGCGATGGAATGATCGTTGGCGACGCCCATGATGAGGCCGCGCTTTCCGGCCATCAAACCCGCTGCGGCGCTCATGTCGCTCTCCCCCCGAACGGCCAAGCCGACTCAGCACGACCTGCGTAAGAACACCTGTCGCCTCGGCTTACCCTCATCCGGCGCTTCGCGCCACCTTCTCCCGCAAGCGGAAGTAGGGTTTCCACGGCGCAAAAGACGGGGGTTGGCCACAGCGCTCGCCCTTTCCCTCCTGCGGGAGAAGGTTGAGGCGAGGAGAAGGCGCGTACCGCTATCAAATAGAGAAAGACCTAAAGAAGCTTACGCGTCGATGTGCTTAAGCACGATCGTCGCATTGGTGCCGCCGAAGCCGAAGGAATTGGACATGACCGCGCGGAGTTTCACATTGTCGCGGCGTTGGCGAAGAATCGGCATATCGGCGAAGGCCGGATCGAGCTCTTCGATATGCGCGCTTTCGCAGAGAAACCCGTTGTTCATCATCAAAAGGGAGTAGATCGCTTCCTGCACGCCCGTGGCGCCTTGGGCATGGCCGGTCAGGGATTTCGTCGCCGAAATCGGCGGACATTTGTCGCCCGAGCCGAACACCTCGCGGATGGCCTCCATCTCCTTGAGATCGCCGATCGGCGTCGAAGTGGCGTGCGGATTGATATAGTCGATCGGCGCCTTTACCGTCGCTAGGGCCTGGCGCATACAGCGCGCCGCGCCTTCGCCCGACGGGGCGACCATGTCGGCGCCGTCGGAGGTCGCGCCATAGCCGGCGATCTCGCCATAGATGCGGGCCCCACGCGCCTTGGCCACCCCAAGCTCCTCGAGCACCAGCACGCCGGCGCCGGCGCTGATGACGAAGCCGTCGCGGTTCTTGTCATAGGCGCGGGAGGCGACCGTGGGGCGGTCGTTATATTTCGAGGACATTGCGCCCATGCCGTCGAAAAGGACCGACAAGGTCCAATCGAGATCCTCGCAGCCGCCGGCGAACATGCGTTCCTGTTTGCCGTATTGGATCATCTCATAGGCGTTGCCGATGCAATGGTTCGACGTCGCACAAGCCGATGAGATCGAATAGTTCACGCCTTTGATCTTGAACCAGGTCGCGAGCGTCGCCGAGGCGGTGGAGGACATCGCCTTGGGCACCGCGAAAGGGCCGACTTTCTTCGACGAGCCGCTTTCCCGCGTTTTGTCGGCCGCTTCGACGACGGTTCGCGTGGAAGCGCCGCCGGAACCCATGATGACGCCGGTGCGCTCGTTTGAAATTTCTTTTTCATCGAGCCCGGCGTCGCGGATTGCTTGATCCATGGCGACATGGTTCCAGGCCGTGCCGCCGCCGTGGAACCGCATCGCGCGGCGATCGACGATCGTCGACGGGTCGAGCGTCGGGGCGCCATGAACCTGGCTGCGGAAGCCATACGCGACATGGTCCTCGGCGCGCGTGACGCCGGATTTGGCCTCGCGCAGACTGGCCAGCACTTCTTGCGTGTTGTTTCCGATCGAGGAGACGATCCCCATGCCGGTCACGACGACGCGCCTCATTGAACTCTCCCGACTGTCCGCCGCAGGCGACCTAACGCAACGCTCAACTGGGGACCGCGTATCCGAAACTCAAGCGCTCGCGCCGCCGAAGAGGCCAACGCGTATGTCCTTGACCTCGTAGATGCGCTTGCCGTCCGCTTCGAGCCAGCCGTCGGCGATACCCAGCACCAACTTGCCCTTGAACACCCGTTTCATGTCGACGCCATAAACGACGCGTTTGACCGACGGCAGCACCTGATCAATGAATTTCACCTCGCCGACGCCAAGCGCCCGGCCGCGCCCGTAAAGGCCGAGCCAGCCGAGGAAAAAGCCGCAGAGCTGCCAGAGCGCGTCAAGGCCAAGACAGCCCGGCATGACGGGATCGCCCTTGAAATGACAGCCGAAAAACCAAAGCTCCGGCTTGATATCGAATTCGGCGCGCACACAGCCCTTGTTGTTTGCGCCCCCCGCCTCCGAAATTTCGACGATGCGATCGAACATGAGCATTGGCGGCAGGGGCAATTGGGCGTTGCCGGCGCCAAATAATTCGCCGCGCCCGCAGGCCAGGAGTTCTTCATAGGCGAAACTTGACCGCCGTTCGCTCATTCTGCCCTGCTCTCCCGCGGGTTTGCGCGCTTATTTCGGCGCTTCTACCATAGGCCGCCCGGTCTCGAAAGCGCTAGAGAGGCCCAGTTTCGCAAGGACTTGCGCGTCATTCTGGCAGGTTGCGAAGCCGCCCCCGTATACGTATTATAGGAGGGATCCTTTTCGTTCGATCTTACCGGTCCCGCGCCAGCGCGGCGCCTTATGGACGTTGAATGCCGCAGCAATTGCCCGGAAACAGACCTGCCGCGCCGCTAGGCCAGCGACCCGGCGACCCGATGAGCGGCTGCCCGGTCCATCAGTTGCGCGGCAAGCTCCGGCGCGCCAACCTTCGCCCGACCCGCCAGCGTATCGCGCTTGGCTGGCTCCTCTTCGGCAAGGGCGACCGCCATGTGACGGCCGAAGCGCTTTACGAAGAGGCGATCGGCATGAAAGTGCCGGTGTCTCTGGCGACGGTCTACAATACGCTGCATCAATTTACCGAAGCCGGCCTGTTGAACGAAATCGCGGTCGACGGGTCGCGCACTTATTTCGACACTAATATTTCGCCCCACCATCATTTCTTGATCGAAGAGACCAACGCGCTGGTCGATATTCCGCATGGCGGCGTGTCGGTCGCCGACCTGCCGATCGCGCCCGAGGGCACGGAAATCTCGCGCGTCGACGTGATCGTTCGCCTGCGCAAGGCGCCGACAAGAGCGCGGATCGGATAAGAGGCGTCATCGCCGCGTTCGCGGGAATGAGCGGGATTGCGCTAACTCCCTTTTCAGAAATTTGAGTTACGGAAATTCTCCTGCGTTTCAGGGAGAGGTCCGTGACAAAGTTTCGTTTGGTGACCCGCAGCGATTTTGACGGGTTGGTTTGCGGCGTTCTGTTGAAAGAATTGGACCTGATCGACGAAATCACTTTCGTTCATCCCAAGGACATGCAGGACGGGAAGGTCGCGATCTCGGCCCGCGATATTACGACGAACCTTCCCTATGTTCGCGGCTGTCATCTCGCTTTCGACCATCATTCCAGCGAGAGCGAGCGCGCCGGCGGGGTTAAGCCGGTCAATCACATCCTCGATCCTGAGGCGCGTTCCGCCGCCCGCGTCGTCTATCGCTATTTCGGCGGCAAGGCGCGTTTCCCTGGCGTCGGCGACGACATTATGGAGGCGGTCGACCGGGCCGATTCGGCGCAGTTCGATCGCGACGAAGTCCTTGATCCGAAAGGGTGGGCGCTTCTTAATTTCCTGATGGATTCGAGGACAGGCCTCGGTCGTTTCCGCCAGTTCCGCATTTCGAACTATGACCTGATGATGCAGCTCATCGACCGTTGCCGGTCGCAATCGGTCGAGGAAATCCTCGCTTCCCCCGATGTCGCCGAGCGCGTCGATCTCTATCGCCAGCACGAGGCGCAGTTCCGGGATCAACTGATGCGCTGCTCGCGCCTGCACGGCGATGTCGTCGTCCTCGATTTGCGCAAGGAAGAGACGATCTACGCTGGCAATCGATTCATGATCTACGCCTTGTTCCCCGCGGCCAGGGTCTCCATGCATGTGCTTTGGGGCCTGAAACAGCAGAACACCGTCTTCGCCATCGGCAAGTCGATCTTCGATCGTACCTCGCCGGCCGACGTCGGCGCTTTATGCCTGAAATACGGCGGCGGCGGCCATATGGCGGCCGGCACCTGCCAGGTCGCCAACGAGCGAGCCGAGGACGTCAAAGGCGAGCTGATCGCAAAGTTGACGCACGCGGATGGCCGTAAGGCCGCGTAAACCTCCCTTCCCCTGTTGCCGGGAGAAGGGCGGCTCCGGCGCGCATCTTCTCCAAATTATTCCAAACTGGAGTTTTGCCGTTTTGAGCCTTTTCAAAGGCTTATCGCGAGAAATTGAGAAAAATTGTCGTCGGCCGGCGACGGCCAAGAGGCTATCAGGCGATTCAGGCGGCGATTCGATTCGGACATGGGGCGACGCTCGAAAGAGGGATCGGAGGATTATAGTCGAATTTCTGTTTTTCCGAAACATAAATCTGCGTCCCCTTCACAGATGAGCGTAGGACACGCGCCTTCCCTCTCGCCCCCTCCGACATGCTAATCATCAAGCGCAGTCGCCTTCTCCCGCAAAGGGAGAAGGGGCGTTAACCCGCGATTTTTGAGAAGTCGGCGACGGTATGTACTGCGCGGCGTAGCGCGTTGAGCAGGCGGAGACGGTTGAGCCGAAGCTTCGCGTCATTGGCGTTGACCGTCACCTTATCGAAAAACGCGTCGACTGGCCCGCGTAGCATCGCCAGCGCTCGCATGGCACCCTCGAAATCCTCGGCCGCCACGCGTTCGGCCGCGTCCTTGGCCGCTTCGCCGATCGCCTCGGCGAGCGCGCGCTCCTCCGGCGCGACAAGCGCGGCCGAATCATGCGCCGCATCGAAAGCGCCCACGCCGTCCTTCTTCTCCTCGGCGCGGAGAATATTCGCGGCGCGGCGATAGCCGGCGAGAAGGTTCTTGCCGTCCTCCGTGTCGAGCAACTTTCCGAGCGACTCGACGCGGCGGACGATCATGAGGAGATCGTCCTGGCCGGGGAGCGCGAAGACGGCGTCGATGAGATCGTGGCGCGCGCCTTTGTCGCGGAGGTGCACTTTTAGGCGGTCGGCGAAGAAGGCGAGGAGGTCGGTACGGCA
>JASLHV010000155.1 GCA_030153205.1 Roseiarcus sp.
CGAAATTGCCCTTGTCGTCGGTGTTCGCGGTCGAGAACATGCCGTCCGGACCCCAGACCCAGTGCGCGACGGGGGCATAGACGCAGATCGCCCAGAGACCGATGAACCACAGCATAGCCGAAAATTTCATACGCTCGGCGAAGGCGCCCGCGATGAGCGCTGGCGTGATGATCGCGAAGGTCATCTGGAAGCACATATAGACCGTCTCAGGGATCGTCGGCGCGAGCGAGTTCGGATTGCCAATGCCGCCGTTGTTCACGTCGCTGAGAATGCCTTGCAGGAACACGCGGCTGAACCCGCCGATGAACGCGCTGCCTCCCGTGAACGACAAACTGTAGGTGACGATTGCGTAGATCACCGTCACCAGACAAGTGATCGCGAACGAGGTCATCACCGTATCGCCGACGTTCTTCTTGCGAACCATGCCGCCATAGAAGAGGCCGAGGCCTGGGATGGTCATCATCAACACGAGCGCGACGGAAGTCAGCATCCAGGCGGTGTCGCCGCCGGATGGCGTGCAGTTGGTGAGGACGGCCGGGACGGCTGCGACGGCGGCGTATTTGTCGGTGGCGTCGACCGCCGCAACCGGGCCCGCGCAAGCAGGCGTCGCCGGCGGAGCAGGCTTAGCGGCCGGCGCTGCGGCCGCTGGCGCGGCGGCGGCTGGCGCGGCGGCCGGCGCGTCTTCCGCGAAGGAATGTTGGGGACTTGCAAAACCGATGAATGCGGCGATCGCCAAAGCTGGCGCCAGGCCCGCAAGGATTCTTGAGAGTTTCATTGGTTGAACTCCGGATTATCGAATGGATTTTTGGGGGAGCGTCAGAGCGCGTCAGCGTCTTTTTCGCCGGTGCGGATACGCACCGCTTGCTCGAGCGCATAGACGAAAATCTTGCCGTCGCCGATTTGGCCGGTACGCGCCGCGGCGGTGATCGCTTCGATCACTTGATCGACCATATTGGCGTTGACCGCGACTTCGATTTTCAGCTTGGGCAGAAAGCTCACCGCGTATTCAGCGCCGCGATAAATTTCAGTATGCCCCTTCTGCCGTCCATAACCTTTGACTTCCGTCACCGTCAGCCCGTGTACCCCGATGGACGTGAGCGCGTCGCGCACCTCCTCCAGTTTGAACGGCTTGATTACTGCCATCACTATTTTCATTTGCCTCATCCCAGCTTGGCGGCCGGCGCGCCTCAAACCTTGACGCGACGTCCCGCACGGTGGCGGCCGGACGCGCGTGAAGCCCGCCCCGCTCAAGCGGTCCTTAACAATCTGCGTGCCAAGGATCGGAACCGAGCCAAGTCAATGAAATTCCACAATTTTGACACGAAGCGATCGGCATGCGGGGCAAGGCCGCGTCACCGATGTCTAAATTGCCTAAAAAAAGGGCGCCCGAGAAATGGGCGGTAACGGAGGGCCGAAAACGCCCGTCGTCAGCGCTTCGTTCGCTTCCGGATCAGGCCTTCTTGCGCAACGCTCGCCACCAACTTCCGATCCCGTCCATAGAGAAGACCGCGCGTGAAGCCGCGCGCGCCGCTCGCGCTTGGACTGTCTTGCACGTAGAGCAGCCAATCGTCGGCGCGGAAGGGACGATGGAACCATAAGGCGTGGTCCAGACTCGCGGCCTGGATTTCCGGCTCGCCGAGACTTCTGCCATGGGCGATGACCGAGGTCGCCAGCAAGGTCATGTCGGATAGAAAGGCGAGGGCGGCGCGATGCATCGCCGGATCGTCGGGCAATTCGCCGCCGACGCGAATCCATTGCTTTTGCGTCGGCTCGCGAAGCTCGCCAGGCTTCAGGGGCGCATGACGGGATGGATCGACGGGACGAAACTCGATGGGACGAATGCGGTCGACGAACCGCTCGACCTGTTCTTCGGTCCGCCCTGACCTGCGCATCAAGTCGGCCGCATCGAGAAGGCCGTCGGGATCTGGAGCGTCGGGCGCAGCGATGAAATGGTCGAAACCTTCCTCTTCGACCTGGAAAGACGCCGAAAGTGAAAAAATCGCCTTGCCGTGCTGAAGGGCGACGACGCGGCGGGTCGTGAAGCTGCCGCCGTCGCGAATGCGGTCAACCTCGAAGACGATCGGCGCTTCGGGATCGCCGGGCAGGATGAAGTAGCCGTGGAGCGAATGCGCCGCCCTGCTGGCCTCGACGGTGTGCGTCGCCGCCATCAGCGCCTGCGCTATGACTTGACCGCCGAACGTCCGTTTCCAGCCGTTCGCCGGCGAGGAGCCGCGAAAAATGTCCTCCTCGATCTTTTCGAGATTGAGCAGGGTGACAAGATCGTCCGCGGTGCGGGCCATGGAAATCCTCGATTTTGCTCCTCTGCCTGACCGGCGGCGCTGATCTCGTCAAGTTCCGCACAAGGAAGCGCTCGAGACCGTAAGTCCTCGAGAGGAACAGAATGGCGCTAACGGGATAGGGGAAAACTGTCATGGCCGAGACCGAACTCGAACAAACATTGGCGAGCCTTCGCACGGAAGTCGCGCGACTCCGCGCTCAAGATGAAGACCGCGCCCAGAAAGCCCGAACGATCGTCAAAGCGACGACCGGCATGTCTATTCTTTTCGTGGTCGCTTTCATCGGCATTCTCGTAGCCGCCGAGTGGCTCGGCTCCAAAGACATGATGGCTTATGCCTATCCGCTATTGTTCACCTCGATCGCGCTCAATTTTGTGAACATGGCCGTTGGCATATGGCGCGCAGAGCCGCGCGCGAAGGCTTCGACATAATCACAAGGCCGCGGCAAACGTCGCTTTCGCTTGCGAATATTCGCGCATCAGGCGTTGAACGAGTTCGGCCGCTGACGTCACTTGCGTGATCGCGCCGATTCCTTGGCCGCCGCCCCAAATGTCGCGCCAAGCCTTGAGCTTTGAACCGCCGCTGGTGATCTTCAGCATATCCGAAGCGTCGCCCTCGGGCAGATTGTCGGGATCGAGCCCCGCCGCCACAATGGACGGGCGAAGGTAGTTGCCGAAGACGCCGGTGAAAAATTTCGTACCGAGAATGTCTTCGCCGCGTCCTTGGACAATCGCCTGTTTGTGCCCCTCGGCCGCATTCGCTTCTTTGGTCGCGATAAAGGCTGAGCCGATATAGGCGAGGTCCGCGCCCATCACTTGCGCGGCGAGGATCGACGATCCACGCGCGATCGCGCCGGAAAGGGCAAGCGGCCCATCGAACCACGCTCTAATGTCTTGCAGCAGCGCGAAAGGCGACATCGAGCCGGCGTGACCGCCCGCACCCGCCGCCACCGCAATGAGCCCATCGGCGCCCTTCTCGATCGCCTTACGGGCGAAGCGGTCATGAATCACATCATGCAAAGTCATGCCGCCATAAGCATGAATGGCGGTATTGACGTCCTCGCGAGCGCCGAGCGACGTGATGACGATCGGCGCCTTCCATTTCACCGTCAGCGCAACGTCGTCTTCGAGCCGGTCGTTGGTCTTGTGGACGATCTGGTTGACAGCGAAAGGCGCCGAGGGCGCGTCGAGATGATCGCGGTCATAGGCCGCGAGCTCTTCGGTGATGCGATGGAGCCATTCGTCGAGCAACGAAGGGGGACGCGCATTCAAGGCGGGAAAAGAGCCAATGATTCCCGCCTTGCACTGGGCGATGACGAGGTCGGGATTGGAGATAAGGAATAATGGCGCGCCGATCGCCGGCAGTCGAAGCCTGTCGCGCAGAATAGGCGGCACCGACATTAAGGCGAAAACTCCTGTTTCTCAGGCGACGCGTGCGTATTTTAGGCCGCCGCCGGCGCATTCGGGACAATAGCGAGAAAACACGCAATTCATGAATATACAAACTTAATCATATCCCTTTACGCCAAGTAAATTGACCTCCGAGTAGCGTGCCTCCACCGCCTCTGGGGTTCAAGCATCGTCACATGCCGGGTTCCGTACTAACGGCTTCATCGCAACGGGCCGAGCGTAGAGACGTTCGCGCTAGAGTCCCCGCAATCGATGGTTTGCGCGGCGTTCTCGCGGTCGTGGTCCTGGCTTGGCATGTCTGCTACCCGTTCGGATTGTATTGGATGGCCGCTCCCGCCAACTGGTCGGTGAAGATTTTTTTCGTTCTGTCCGGATATGTTTTGACCCGAGGATGGGACGGCCAGCTCGGCTTGTTCCTGATGCGGCGATTCTTGCGTTTATGGCCGACCTATGCGCTTTGCCTGGCCGTTGGCTATGTGATCGCCGGCGTTCATCCTGTATGGTCGGAGTTCTTCTGGTATCCTTATATGGGTCCGAACGATCCAGCGGCGATCGATCCGCCGATGTGGTCTTTGTTTCTCGAAGCCTGGGCGATGCCGCTCATGCCGTTGATCGTGTTGGCCGGAACGCGGTCGTGGAGTCGCGCCTTTCTCGTCTTCCTTCTCCTGCAAGTCATCGGACAAACTATTCCGCGTGTCGGCTTTCTCGGATTTTTTGTCGCCGGGGCGTTCGCCGCGCGATTCGAATTTCGCATCCGCATCCTCGAGACGGCCATTCCGCAATGGCTCGGTAAAATATCCTACTCCCTGTACCTTTCTCACGTGCTCGTATTCAAAGTGGCCGTGAACGCCCTTGGTCCTTGGGGCGGGGTGGCCGCGGTTCCAGCGGCGTTTGCGATCGCATGGCTTATCTGGTTTCTCGTCGAACGACCGTCGATCTGGGCCTCTCGCAGAGTAAGCCGAGCCTTGAGAATAACGAGATCCTGGCGCAACGCGGCCGACGCAGCGACGCCCTCTTTCAACCCTATCGGGCCAGCCCAGGCTGACGAGAGCATTCACGCGCGTTCCGCTGGAACAATCGCGCTTCCTTAATCGTTAACGCGTCCGGCGAGGGAAGTCAGGCGCGGGCTATGATTCGAACACGATTGAACGACCGGGCTAGGCCCGACAATGTTCTCTTTGTTGAAGATGATTACGTTATTCTTATGCACCTGTCCCAGGCTCTGCGCGGCGACGGTTTCGGGGTGATCGAGGCCTCAAACATGGCGGAGGCGCGCACGGCGCTGCATTCGTGGTCGCCGATCGACGTGGCGGTATTGGACATACTGCTTCCACGACGCGAGGATGGTCTCGGACTGGTCAAATGGATACGAGCCAATCGTCCGGATGTGGAGGTCGTGATCGCCACTGGCGTTGGTGTCGATGAAGAGTTGCGTTCGCTCGGGCCTGTCATTTCCAAGCCGTACGAGCCGGAACAATTAATCAAAGCCGTCCGCGAGGCTTTGACAAAGCGTTTGGAGCCCGTCGCGCGCCACGGTTGATTGAGCTATGAACGGGCCTCTCCATGAGCCCAGCCGATCGCCACGAAATGTCGCGGGACGCGATCGAGTGATGGAAAAACTTCGTTAGACGTGTAATCCGGCAAAGCCTTGCGGCCCGTCCCGCGATCGATCCAGATGCTTCTAAAGCCCATATCTCTGGCGGCGGCGAGGTCAAGATGTGGACTGGCGCAAATATGAACGATTTGATCCTCACCGACGCCAATGGCCTCATGAGCGTATTGGAATATTTGCCGCTGCGGCTTGTACGCTTGCGCCTGTTGCGCGGTGATCACGCGATCGATGCGTCCGTTCAATTGTGCGACGTTGCCCGCGATGATGTCGTCATCGGTGTTGGAGATGATGCAGAGTTTGAAGCCCTGCGCCTTGAGGGCGGTCAGCGCGTCGACCACCTCCGGGAACGGCGGCATTTTGGCGATGCTGTCGGTTAGAATAACGATATCGCCTGGCGAATATTCGAGCTTCAACTCCTCCATCGCCATTCTTAAAGCGCTTCCGGCAACGTCGCGGAAAGAGCGGTGGGGCTTGTGGCCTTCAAACTCATGTTCGTACTTGTCGTAGACCTTGACCAAGGTCGCTGCCTCGACATCAGGCTCCCGCCTGCCGGCGAGAATTTTCTCAACCGCGGCGATGAGCCCTTCGTCCCACTGAATCAGCGTGCCGTAGCAATCGAATGTAAGCCATGTCGGCTTTGCGCCTGTGAGCGGCATTGTCTCTAGTTCGGTTTTTTGAGGAAAACGTAATCGGCTGAATAGGGCTCAGCGTGCAGATCGCCCGCCTTTGAACATTCTCCTTCGAGAGCCCCGCCGATGGTATTGATCCGCTGCGCCGTCGTGGCGTCGCCGAGGGGCCCGCCGCTCTGTCGATCCGTGATTTCGAGCTTGAGCCAGGGGACATCTTTCGGTCCGGCTCCCGGCGCCTTCGCGACGGCTTTCGCCAAGACGATCGATTTTCCGATCTCCCATCTCGGCCCCGCATAGTGTCGGCCTATCGTCGCGCCATCATGGAGAAGGATGGCGATGGGCTCTCGAAATTGCCAGGAGAGATGGCCACTCGCCTCCGCCTTGCATTCGTAGATTTGCGCGCCTTCGGCATGAACCTGCATGACCGTCAATTCGCCCGGCGCGGCGATCGCTGCCGGCAATTCGGCGCCGGACGCCACATTTACCGACGAGGCGAGGAGAAAGGCGGTCGCTAATCGTTTCATAAAGCGGGTTCGTTCAAGCATCGCGGGAGCTTAAGCATAGGCGCGATGCGCGACAATCATCTGACTCGTTGAAACCGCCGAGGTGGCTTGACTCGATAAAGCCCGCCCGCGCCATAGTCGCCCCGAACGAGAGGACGAAGAGATGTTGATCGGAAGCAAGGACCCCGAAAAGATGACTGCGGAACAAAGGCGCGTCCACGATGCAATTGCTTCCGGCCCGCGCCGCTCCGTGCCGGCGCCTTTCCTGGCGATGCTCGATGCCCCCGAACTCGCGGAAGCCATTCAGGCGGTCGGCGCGATGATTCGTTTCTCCGGCGCTGCTCCCGACGCGCTGCGCGAGATCGCCATTCTGGCGACAGCGGGGGCCTTCGGTTCAGGTTATGAATGGAGCCATCATGACGCGATTGCCAGACCGCTTGGCGTCCCGGTGTCGGTCATTGAAGCGACGCGCTCTGGAGATTCGGACAAGCTTGACGATGAGACAGCCCGTCTCGTGATCACCCTCTGCCGCGGGGCTGTCCTGGAGAGACGGATTCGTCAGGACGAACTTGCGCGGCTTGTCGCTCTTGCCGGGCGCGGCATAGCCAGCGAAGTCGTCGCCATCGCCGGCTACTACCCAATGCTCGCCTTGTTCCTTTCGGCGGCGGATCTCGATCACGGCTTGGGTTAGAGCCTCGCCTACACTTCGACGCCGGGCAGCTTCACCTGTTCGCCATAGAGAGCCCAACCGGTGACGCCCTCAGAGCCCAGGAGTTCAACGAGCCACCCGTGCACGGAACCGTGCGAAACGCCGAGGTCTTCAACGGACTTGACCGGCGCCCCAAGGATCGCCTGAATATTGCACGTCGGCTCGCCGGCTTTGTCGATCGTCGCGTTGTATTCGCGATATTTCGCAATGATGGCCTTGCCATCGTCCTGCTTAGACGCGGCGTAAAGGTCCATCACCTGCTCCCGCGTGTCGCAAATGATCGCGTTGCGAGCGACCATCCGCTCGCCGACGTTGGGCGGATCGGCCCAAGCAGCGGTTGAGAGGGCGAGAAGAACTCCTGTCAGCAAAAGTTTACGCATGGCGGCCTCCTGTTTTGAAAGCGCCTGCCGTCCTGCGACGGCCATACCACCTTGTTACGGGCTAATATTGTGCGCGTCGGCAAAATGGAGCGTGGCGCGCGCCACATTTAGCGCCGGCAGGGTCCTTCACGACAGTGAGAGCAAACGGAGACTGGCCTTGCGCAATCTTCGCGACGATCCGTCAAGCGCTAAGGATTGGCTTCCTTCCATCCCGACGGCGTCCAGCGGAAGACCTCCGTCGAGAGCGGCTTTTCCGCGCGCGACGCCACGACGGCCGCAGCTTCGCCAAGCACTGCTGCGGAATTCGCTGATTTGCCGCTCGCGTAAATAACGGCGTCATGCCCCGGCGCGGCGACGAGGAGATCGCCATCAAGCTCTCGAGCGAGAGCCTCCCAGCGCTCGGGGAAAATCATCAAACTCGACGCGTAAGGATCGCCTGTGACGATATTAACGCCGGGCTGTGGATAGTCGCGTTTGTACGGCGCAAGTGGAGGCAGCGCGGCCGCACTGTTCTTCTTGCAAAGCGCGAGCGCTTCGTCTTGCGAAAGATTGAGCGTCGTCAAGTCGCTTGGCTTCATGATTTCAATCGCCGTCGGCGCGTCGATGGCGCACATCACCCAGAGATCGCCGACCAACGGCGCGGCGATCGGATCACCCTTTCCCTTGAACATTTGCTCAGCGATCGAGACCTTAGCGCTTGGGCGTACGATCGCGCGAAGTTTTTCCCGTGTTACCGGCTGGGCGGCCTGACTGAATGCGATCGCCATTTTTGTGACATAGCTCGCCAGAACCTGCTCGCAGCGCTGAGGATTGCGAAGACAAAACGAATAGGCAGAATCGATGTTTGCTTGCGTCGGGCTGAAGGGCCCCGAAATTGACAGGGTCAGAGGGCCGATGATTTTGATCGTGGCGCTCGGCAAAGCCCGTCGGTAGAGCGCCGCGACATGCGCAGTGAAAGCGTCTGTATCTATCAAGTAGGCCGGAGCGGCGGGATTATCTGTCAACGCGTAAGCTGGAAAGAAGCTCCCGGAAAACCCAGCCGTCCAAGCGAGGCATGCAAGAACCCATCGGCCGCGCGACGCGGCCCCATAAAATTGTTTGCGCATCGCCGCAACCCTTCGACAACGCTAAAAATAAATAAGACGAATATAAAGCGTATGATAAGAATGTTTTCAAACGAATGCAAGCGGCTTGCGCTTCTTAAGCCGTCGCAAAAGTCGTCGCGGCGAAACGTGGATAGGTCTCGGCGATCTCTTCGCGAATGCGCCCGCGCATGAGGGCGAGCGTCGCTGCATCAGGCGCAGGCGTTTCCGGTACGAAGTCGGGTCGATCGAATGCAAAGCCTGTATTGTCGAGAATTTCTTCGAGACTGTTGCCGGGATGGATGCTTCTCAGCCGAAACCGCCATCGTTCTTTGTCGTAGTCGAACAGTGCGAGATTAGTCAAAAGCGCGTAAGGGCCGCCCTTGCGATAGATGCCGGGATCGCTTCGCCCAGGCGCGCTGATGAAATCGACTTTGTCCACCAACACGCGCCGCGTATGCTCTTCCCGAAACAGGATCACGCGCGGCACGAGAAAGTACAAATAGGCGGAGCCGAAGGAGCCGGGCCATCGGACATCGCTGTGCGGATACGAACCGGCGCCGACCAGATTGATGTTGCCTTCGCCGTCAATTTGCCCGCCGCCGAGAAAGAACGCGTCGATCCGGCCTTGCGCGGCGCAATCGAACAGTTCGACGCCGCCATTAGTGAAGAAATTGTGGCTTTGCGATCCAAGCACCGACACGCGGAAGATCGTCTCGGCGCGTGCTCTGGCGAGGAGAGCGCCAGCGCCGGGGATCGGTGAGGACGCGCCGACCGCGACGTGACGGCAGCCGGCGAGCAGGTCGGCGATGATGCTGATCAACAATTCGCGGTTCGTCGCGTCCATCATCAGCCTACTCGGCGGCGAGCGAGGGACGCTCGAGCCAATTGGCGACAAAGGCGTCGAAACCCTCTTGCGTCTTGGCCGCGCGAACATAATCGCGAAGGAAGCTTTCCTCCGCTTCATAGGCGCCCCAAAGGCCGAGCGGGGCGGCGCCGCGTTTAGCCTCAACGACGCCTTCGATATAGAGCGCGGGAATGACGCCCGCGGCCAGGCTCTCGTCGTCGAAAAGGTTAGTCTCGCTGATCACCTCAACGGTGACGAAAGTACGTTTCGAAGCGTGCGCCATGGTCATCAGTTCTCGGCGACGTCCGATCCAGACATTCCCTTCGCGATCGGCGAGCGGCGCGTGGAACAACGCGATATCCGGTTCGATCGCGGGCAACGCAACGATCGGATCGTCCTTCGCGAAAGGATTATCGATCACTTTCCAGTCGGGACGATGAGCAAGGAGGTCGCTGCCGATGATCCCACGTAAAGGCATGAAGGGCAGGCCTTTTTCGGCCGCCTGAAGGCCAGCGTGGATGGCCGGGCAGGTAGCGTCTTTCATCTGGACCGCGCCGCATCGGATTGCTTCGACGAAGCGCGGGGCGGGACCGAATTCGCC
>JASLHV010000165.1 GCA_030153205.1 Roseiarcus sp.
CGCCTCCCCCTCGACCGTCATTTCCACAGCGAGAAAGGGCGCATCGTCCACTTTGACGCCGACGCGCTCGACCGGCGTGACGAGCACGTAGGAATCGTCATCGCGTCTGAGGATCGAGGCGAAGAGCTGGACCAGCGGCAGACGGCCGATCGGCGAGCCGTTGTAGAACCAAGTCCCGTCGGCGGCGATCCGCATGTCGATCTCGCCGCAATAGGGCGGATTCCACAAATGGACCGGCGCCGGCCCGCGCTTTCGAATGGCGGAGGCCGCCTCCAGCCCTTGCAAGGCCTGCTCTGGCGGGCGCGCTGGCCGTTCAGCCGATTGTGAGGAGCCGTTCGCCATAATCTCGCGCATCTTTGTGGGCAAGCATCTTGCTTGGCCCCGCGGCGTTCGACTTCGCCGCTCCAGACCTTAATGTAAGCGGGTTTCCTTGGTTGACCAATGTAAGGCGGCTTCCCCTCGCCCAACCCTCTCCCGCCAGTGGGAGAGGCGGCGCGCTGAGCGCTTCGTCAGCGCCCTAGAGAGTAAGATGAGACGGCGGCGGCAATCCCTTCTCCCGCTTGCGGGAGATGGGGACCGGCGAAGCCGCCGGAGAGGGTAACCGCAGCCTTTGCTTTTCGGAGAAGACATGACCGTTCAAGACGCCGCAATCGCCAATATCGAGGAGGCCGTCGCGCGCTCCGCGGAGGCGGCGCTGGAGAAAATCGCCGCCGCCCGCGCCGCGATCGGCAAAGTCATTTTCGGCCAGGACAAAGTCGTCGAGCAGGCGCTGGTGACGCTTATTTCCGGCGGTCACGGTTTATTGATCGGCGTGCCCGGCCTCGCCAAGACGAAACTGGTCGAAACGCTCGGCATCGTCTTCGGCCTCGACGGGCGCCGCGTGCAATTCACGCCGGACCTGATGCCCTCCGACATTCTCGGCTCGGAAGTGATGGAGGAGGCGAGCGACCACACCCGCTCCTTCCGCTTCATCAAGGGCCCGATCTTCGCGCAATTGCTGATGGCCGATGAGATCAACCGCGCCAGCCCGCGCACTCAGTCTGCGCTGCTCCAGGCGATGCAGGAGCATCACGTCACGATCGCCGGCGCGCGGCATGATCTGCCCCGTCCGTTCCATGTGCTGGCGACGCAAAACCCGCTCGAGCAGGAGGGCGCCTATCCGCTGCCGGAGGCGCAGCTCGATCGGTTTCTCATGCAGATCGACGTCGCCTATCCTGACCGCGTCGCCGAGCGGCGCATTCTCATCGAGACGACAGGCGAGGCCGAAGCCAAGGCCAAGCCCGCGATGAGCGCGGACGATCTCATGGAGGCGCAGCGGCTCGCCCGCCGTGTGCCGGTCGGCGAAAGCGTCGTCGAGGCGATCCTCGATCTCGTCCGCGCCGCGCGGCCGGGCGAGGGCGACGCCGAGGCGACCAAATCCATCTCCTGGGGCCCCGGCCCGCGCGCCGCACAAGCTCTCATGCTGGCGACCCGCGCCCGCGCCCTTGTCGACGGCCGCCTGTCGCCCTCCAAGGACGATATTGTCGCGCTGGCCGAGCCGGTTCTGAAACACCGCATGGCGCTGACTTTCGCCGCGCGGGCGGAAGGCGAAACCGTGAGCGATCTCATCGGCCGCCTCGTCGCCAAGACGATCGGGTAAGTAGGCTCCCTTTGAAAGATCAAATGCGGCTACCCCTCACCCCAATCCTCTCCTGCAAGCGGGAGAGGGGGCGCGAAGCGCCGGATAAGGGGTAGCCGTGACCGTCGCCGCCCCTACCCGCGTCGCCTCGGCCTCGGCCGCCAATGCCGGCCAGGCGCGCTGGCGCAGCGAAGCTGCGACTCTCGCCGCGCGGCTGCCGAGCCTCGTCGTCGCGGCCAAGCAGATCGCGCAAAGCGTGATGTATGGCGTGCATGGCCGACGCCGCGCCGGGCCCGGCGAGAATTTCTGGCAATTCCGGCCCTTCATTTCCGGCGAGCCGGCGACGGGGATCGATTGGCGACGCTCGGCCCGGGAGGACCGCGCCTACGTTCGCGAGCGCGAATGGGAAGCGGCGCATACCGTCTGGCTATGGGTCGACCGCTCCGCCTCGATGCGCTTTGCTTCGCCATTGGCGCAAGCGTCGAAAATCGAGCGCGGCGTCGTACTCGGCCTCGCCGCGGCGGATTTGCTCGTGCGCGGCGGTGAACGTGTCGGCCTTCTCGGCCTGACTCAGACTGTCGCGTCGCGCGGCGTCATCGAGCGCTTCGCCGAGGCGATCGCCGTCGACGAGCGCCTCGCCTCGGAGCAGGCGGCGCTGCCGGCCTCGCAACCCTTGAAGGCCCATGCCAAGGCCGTGTTGATCGGCGATTTCTTGAGCGAAGAGGAGATGGTGCGGCGCTCGATCGCGACGCTTTCGGCGCAAGGCGCCGAAGGGCATGTGCTGATGATCGTCGATCCGATCGAGGAGACTTTCCCCTATCAAGGCCACACCGAATTCATTGGCGCCGATGGCGCGACGCGCCTGCGCGCGCCGCGCGCGCAAGGGCTGCGGCAGGAATATCTAAAGCGCCTGCAACGCCATCGCGAGGCTGTGCGCGAGGCCTGTCTGAGTCGCGGCTGGAGCTTCGCCATCCATCGTACCGACCGGCCGGCTTCCGAAGCTTTGCTCGCTTTGCGGATGCGGCTCGAGGCGCCGCCCGCTTACCTTTCCGCACGAGGCGCCTGACATGTTCGGCCTGCCTCTCGCCTTCACCGCTCCGGCCGCGCTTGTCTCGCTGGTCCTGCTCGGCGCGCTCTATGTCTTCTTGCGCATCACGCCGCCGCGGCCGCGTCAGACGATCTTCCCGCCGCTGCGCCTTCTGCTCGGCATCGACCGCAAGGAGCAGACGCCCGCCCGCACGCCCTGGCCGCTTCTGGCGTTGCGTCTCGCCATCGCCGCCGCCGCCGTGATCGCCATGGCCGGCCCGATGTGGAATCCCTCGCTCTTTGGCGGCGGCTCCGGGCCGATCCTGATGATCGTCGACGATGGCTGGCCGGCGGCGCCGAGTTGGGAAGCGCGCAAGGCGCTCCTCGTGGCGCGGCTTGAAGCGGCGGCGCACGACAACCGCCTCGTCGCATTGCTTCCCGTCTCGCAAGGCGGCGTCGATATCGCGCCCGCCGAGGCCGCGCGTAACGCCGAGCGCTTGCGCGCGCTCGAGCCGCAACCCTATGCGCCGAACCATAAGGACATTCTTCCGCCGATCCGGAAATTCCTCGCCCAGTTTCCAAAGGCGGAAATCGTCTGGCTGGCGGACGGCCTGTCGATCGGCGAAACGGATTCGTTCGCGCACGAACTTGCCGGTCTCACCAATGGCCACGACGCCAGCGTGCTCATCGACAATGGAACGGCGCTCGGTCTGTCGAGCGTCGAAAATCTTACCGGCGCGCTGCAAGCCAAGGTGCTTCGCGCCGGCGCCACAGCGCGGCAGAGGGGCACGCTGCACGCACTGGACGCCAAGGGCCTGACGATCGGCGAAGCGCCGTTCGATTTCGCCGCCGCCGATACGGCGACCGCGACTTTCGATCTGCCGATTGAATTGCGGAATGAAGTCTCGCGCATAACGATCGACAATGAGCGTTCCGCCGGCGCCGTCGTCCTTCTCGACGAACGCTGGCGCAAGCGGCGCGTCGCCATCGCCTCCGGCGTCAGCGTCGACGTCGCCCAGCCGCTCCTTTCGCCGACCTACTATCTATCCCGCGCGATCGGACCCTTCGCCGACTTGCGGGAGTGGCGTGATAGCGCCAGCGATCCGATCGTTTCACTGATCGGCGAAAAGCCCAGTGTCGTGATGCTCGCCGATATGAGCGTCGCCGGCGGCCCGGCGCATGACGCTTTGACCAAATTCGTCGACGAGGGCGGCGTGCTCGTACGTTTCGCCGGCAGCCGGCTCGCCGCTTCGGCGGACGATCTGACGCCGACCGAGCTCCGCCGCGGCGGCCGCACCCTCGGCGGCGCGCTCTCTTGGGAGACGCCGAAAAAGCTTGCGGCTTTCGATCGCGACAGCCCGTTCTTCGGCCTGACCGTCCCCGAGGAAGTCACCGTCTCGCGCCAGGTTCTCGCCGAGCCCGAACCCGGTCTGGCCAGCAAGACCTGGGCGCGTCTCGCCGACGGCACGCCTTTGGTGACCGCCGACCGGCGCGGCAAAGGCCTCATCGTACTCTTCCATGTCACCGCCGATACGACCTGGTCGAACCTGCCGCTCTCCGGCCTTTTCGTCGACATGCTGCGCCGTATCGTGGCGCTCGCCGCGCAATCGGCGCCGGAGGCGGAAAAAGACGCCAAAGGCGTCGTCCCCTCCCGTCCGCCGAAAAGCGTTCTCGACGGTTATGGCGCGCTTGGCGCGCCGCCAGCCTCGGCGCAACCGATCGCCGCCGAT
The DNA here is from genome assembly GCA_030153205.1 of Roseiarcus sp. GTDB lineage: Bacteria > Pseudomonadota > Alphaproteobacteria > Rhizobiales > Beijerinckiaceae > Roseiarcus. Next base: position 4,375 of record JASLHV010000165.1, read on the forward strand.
TTCGCCGGCCCGGCCGACGCCGCTCATCCGCCCGGCTTCTATGGAACCGGCGAAGCGCTGACCGCCGTCAATACGCTGCCGACCGATGAAGCGCTGAAGCTCGCCGACTATGCCGGTTTGCCCGTGAAGAGCAACGCCTTCGCCGTGGCGGCGCCGCTCGATCTGCGCCTTTGGCTGCTGACCGCGGCTTTCATCGGTCTCTTGATCGATGTTCTGGCGAGCCTTTGGATCGGCGGCGCGCTGCTCTGGCGCAGGGCCGGACCGGCCCTGCG
>JASLHV010000196.1 GCA_030153205.1 Roseiarcus sp.
GTGAGGCGTTGCATTCGCTCGAAGCGATTGCCGCGGTAGAAGGCGTCGATGGCGTCTTCATCGGCCCCGGCGACCTCGCCGCCAGCCTTGGCCACGCGGGCGAACCGGGTCATGCGGAAGTCAAAGCGGCGGTCGAAGACGCCATCCGTCGTCTCCGAGCGATCGGCAAACCAGCCGGCGTTCTCACGCCTGATGAAAGCTTCGCCGCGCGCTGCATCGAACTTGGAACGACTTTTACCGCGGTCGGCGTCGACGCCGGCATTCTCGCCCGGACGACGGAAGCGCTGGCGCGGAGATTTAAGTCTCCATAGCGGCGCAATTGACGTACTTCAGTCATTGTCGTCGAGCGCGGCGCCAGCGCCCGACAATCGTGATACCAAGCTGGCGGGGACATAAACGCGCGACTCGAAGGTCTGGAGCTTCGCCCACGCTGCGCCGTCGATTGGAACGCCGCCCTCGTTCGGACTCTTATAATTAGCGGCAATATCCCAGCCGTCCGCCGTTCTGACCTCCGCCACGGCAGCTCCCGATACGGTAAGACTCGGCAGAGAGTCGGATGGCGCCCAAAAGCGATCATTGGCGAACTGCAGCGTCGTCTCGTCCCATTGGAGCTCTATGCTCTCACTGCGACGCGCTGCAAAAGGCGCCAGCAACAGAGGAAAAGATAGCTTTTCGATTCTGATGGGAAGCGCAGCTTCCGTATCCGAAAGAAAAGCGCCGGCGCGGATTGGACATAGACAGTCGCCCGAAGCGCCCGGCCGCAATTTGCCGTCCGCGAACTTGATCTCGGCACGCCAGGATTGAGCTTCGAGCAGCGAGACGAACAGCGACTCGAACGGCAGGCGGCGCGCCGCAAGCCATCGCGCTGCTTGCGCCGCCTCCTCGGCAAGTCCCCAAGCCATGCCGGCGCCGCGCGCGGCCTTGAGGATCGTCGTCTCGACTTCGTTCAAAGAGACGATCATCCGCCATAGACCCAGAGTTCGGAATCTTCGGCGTGAAGTTCGTCGGGAAAGGGCGCGCCTTGAAACAATGTAATGCGCAGCCACTTGTCCGAACGCGGATCGAAACGCGTCGCGCCGAAGAAGGCGAGCTTGCAGCGGAGAATGTCGATCGGACGCATGACGGCGCTCAGTAAATTGTCATGGATTTCCGAATAACGATGGCGCGCTGCAATGAGAACCCGCCGGGCGATATGCCGGTGTTCCGGTCGCGCCAGCAGGAAAGCCGCCAGGAATGTGTCGGCGCTCGTCTCACCCAACGCATGGATGAAGGATTGAATATCGCGGGCTATGGTCAAGGGTTGCTCGCGCTCCGCGCCCTCCTCCTTGAATCGCTCGCCGAGACGAGGCTCCAACTTCTCCTCCGAGACGTACCAAAATCGAGCCAACTGCTGCTCCGCGTCAGTAAAATCTACCGACAGCGCAAAATCGTAGTGCTCTTCAACAAGCCTCTTGACGGCGCCGCATTTCCACGACCCGTCGATACGAAACGAAATCCTCTCCTCGATCCCCATTTCATCCGCCAGACCATCAACCAGTTGACCATGCGGCTCAATGATAAGCGTCACCGCATATTCTTGGCCTTCAAGGGACAGCGACGATTCGGCAAATCGATAAAGCGCCTCGAAAGGCCTATCTCCGGATAAGACAGCCTCACTCGCGAAACGCTCGAAAGTGACGAGGTCCTCACGTAACTGCGCAACGCGCCGCTGCTGTTGCAGGTCGTCTGTATTCCAATTGGCAAGTAAGTGATGCGATCGCGCCAGCGCCTCGCGGAACACAGCGATCGAGCGCTTGTCGGCGTTTCGGATGCTGCGCACGCGCGCCAAGGCGGTCTCGCGGGCGCTGATCCAGCGGTCGATCAGGGCCGGATGCTTGACGAGGAAGGGCGCCATGCCGAGGCCGGTCGCATTGCCGACGCCGAAACGTCGACGCAGCGTAGCCTCGAGCCGCGCTGCACTCGCTCCGCCTATCAAGGCGGCGAGATGCTCGACGAGATCGAGTGTGAAACAGCGGATGAGATAGACAGTAAGCATTTCGGCGCGAAAAGGCGCATTCAGTTCCGGGCGATCCCTGATCAGATCGCGATCGGCAATGCCGAATTTGCCGTTGCCATAGACCGCCGTCGTCCGCATCAAATAACCGGTAGCGTCGATCGCGGCAGCGTCAGGTTGATGTCCGGCCGCGAGCGCGGCGACAACTTGATCAAAGAGGCGCACGCTGCGGTTTGCACGCGCCAGAATCAATTCGCTGGCAAGATAGCGGCCCGCTTCTTGTAAGGGCACGTTGGCGCGCAAGCGCTCGAGCGACGCCTCGTCCGGCGCGCCGTCATAAAGGACGAATGTGGCGTCCCATTCCTCGGCGATGACGCGATCGGTGCGCTTCTCCGGCGCGAGGCGATGGCCAAACGCGACCAGACTATAGCGGCGTCCCTCCGCATTCACGGAGTAGATTGCCGTTCCGACGCCGGCTGCGTCGATATCGAAACGCTGGCGCATGATGCTCCATTGTTTCGCGCGCATACGCCGCAGAAGCGAACGCAGGAAGCTCAGCCGCGTCTGATGAAAGCTCCCCAATCGATCCAACCGCATGACCGTATCGGCTGGACGTAAGGGCGCCTCTGCAGACGCAGGCGCTTGCGTCATGACGGTTCCTTGCGACAGACCAAAAGGATATGAATGTAATCCATGCCGTGACCCTCCGGCGCTTCTGCGACGGCTTGCTGGTAGCGGTTAAAAAATGTGTCCAGTATCGCCATACGCGCTTGAAGGGGACGGTCTGGCGAGAGCCCGGCAGCGAAAGTTGGCTCGCTCCAAGAGCGCAAGGTCGGAATATAGTCGCGCGCAAATCGTTCAGCGTCGCCATGCTCGGCGAAAGCCCGAGAGTATGGGCAGACGAGATGACGCGATTCGACTTGTTCGAGTCGCAGCCCGGCGCGATATGCGGCGCTATTCTGGTCTCTGAGCGGCGCGGTGAATTGCTGCGTGGTACGATAGACCTGAGGAAAATTCGTATTCTGATATTCCGCGTCAGTAATGACGCGTTCGCGGGCGAGATCTTTCCAGAGACGATCGAAAGTATCGAACATGCTGACGCCGCCGGTGTGACCGAGATAGCGGCCTTTTTCGTCGATGCCGAAATTGAGGAAGACGAGCCTTCCCCCTGGGACGAGTTCACGCGTGCGAA
>JASLHV010000041.1 GCA_030153205.1 Roseiarcus sp.
CCAGGCGAGATGCGGCCGAGGCTCAACGACGGCAAGGTCGATCGTCAGGGCCGTTTTGTCGCCGGTTCGATGGATTTCGAAGAGCGCGATCCCGTTGGCAAACTATTCCGACTCGATCCAGACCTTTCACTTCACACTTTAGACGCTGGCGTGATTTGTTCGAACGGGCCTTGCTGGAGCCCCGACGGAACTACATTTTACTTCGCCGACACCGGGCGGCGGGTCATTTACGCCTACGACTACGACACCACATCCGGGAATGTACTCTCTCGCCGGGTGTTCGCGAGTTTCGAAAAACTACGCGGTTTGCCGGACGGGGCGACTGTGGACGAGGAAGGTTATGTTTGGAGTGTCGAAGTCTATTCGGGCCGACTTATTCGTTTCGATCCTCTAGGCGTGATCGATCGGGTCGTCGGCCTGCCTGTGCAGTCGACGACGAGCCTGACGTTTGGAGGCGCGGATCTCGACATTGTCTTCGTCACATCGATGGCTAGGCCGATGGCGGGCCAATATCATCGCGAACGAGAGGCCGGCTGCCTTTTCAAGGTCGAGGGACTTGGCGTGCGCGGGTTGCCCGAGCCACGCTTTGCCGGCTGAAACGCAGTGGGAGGAGTTCATGCGCATTGAAGTCATTGTCGATGTGAAGACGACGCTCGGAGAGGGTCCGCTCTGGGATGCCGAGCAGGAGCGGCTTTATTGGATCGACAGTTTTGATGGCCGCGTATTTCGCGCCACTGCCGCTGGAAGCGAGATTCGCTGTTGGGATGTGCCTCAAAAAATCGGCTCGATGGCGCTGCGTAAAGATGGCGCTGGCGCCGTGGTGTCGCTTCAACGCGGCTTTCATCTCCTCGATTTCAAGAGTGGCGATGTCGAACTCATCATCGACCCCGAGCCGGGCAAGACCAACAATCGTTTGAACGATGGCAAAGTCGACAAGCAGGGACGTTTTGTCGCCGGTTCGATGGACACGTTGGAGGAAGGCCCAAATGGCGGCCTCTATCGCCTCGACCCTGACTTTTCGCTCCACAAATTGGACGATGGAATAATCGTGTCAAACGGACCCTGCTGGAGTCCCGATGGCGCCACCTTCTATTTTGCCGATACATGGACCGGCGAGATCTGGGCCTATGATTATAACCAGAAAACTGGCGCGGCGACCAATCGGCGAACTTTTGTAAAAGTGGACACATCGCGCGGCGGCGCCGCAGATGGTTCGACTGTCGATTCGGAAGGGTGCGTGTGGAATGCGCTGGTTTATGATGGCCGGCTCGTCCGTTATGATCCCAGCGGAAAGGTCGAGCGCATCATCGAGATGCCGGTCAAGAAAGTGACGAGCGTGATGTTCGGCGGTCCCAAGCTCGATATTCTGTTCGTCACGTCCATGGCTAAGCCACCGCTTCCGCGATTTCCCGGCGATGGCGCCCTGCGCGGCAGTTTGTTCGCCATTTATGATCTCGGTATTAAAGGAGTTCCCGAACCGCGATTTGGCGCCTAGGAAATCAAAGGTCGCCAGGGACCTTTAAAATGGAGTGGAAAGCAACACATCCGCCGGCAAGCCGTCGCGAGGCCCACTACGGAAATCGCATTGTCTCGTGCTTTGTTGAGCGGCCTGCGACCGTGCTAGCAATGTTTGCGGAAACGATCGCAGCGAACCCCGAAGGCGAAGCGATCGTATGCGACGGACGCCACTGGACCTGGGGAGACGTCGAGGCTGAAACAACGAGGATCTCTGCATCCCTGGCTAAGCGAGGTATTGTCGCCGGGGATCGCATCGCCCTACTTTTGGGCAACCGGCCGGAATTTGTTCTGGCGCTCTACGCGATCTTGCGGCTCGGCGCCATCGCGGTCCCGCTAAGCATGCGCTACCAAACGGCGGAGATTGCATTTGCGCTACAAGACTGTGGCGCCGTCGCGCTGATCCATGATGCAACAATTGCGGCGCGCGTGCCCGCACAGGATGATGTCTCCGAGTTACGCTTGCGATTCATCGTGGGAGACGTCGACGCCTCTCCTCCAATCGGAACGGAGATGTGGAGCGTCCTGACCGAGACGGCAGACTCAATTATGGCCCCCCATGTCGGCCAAGAGGACACTGCGATCATCCTTTATACTTCGGGCACGACCGGGCGCCCGAAGGGCGCAATGCTGTCCCATCTCAATTTGATCAATTCCGCGCTTGTCTACAAACACTGTTTCGCGCTCTCGAAAGCCGACCGTTCAATCGCCGCCGTCCCGCTTTCACACGTGACCGGACTGGTGGCTAATATGCTGGCCATCGCCGCATGCGGCGGCTGCCTCATTATTCTTCCAGAGTTCAAGGCCCAAACTTTCCTGGCGCTCGTCGAGCGGGAACGTGTGACGCATACGATCATTGTGCCCGCGATGTATAACCTCTGCCTGCTATCGCCGGACTTCGACAGTCGCGACCTTTCCACTTGGCGCATCGGCGGTTTTGGCGGCGCTCCGATGCCGGAACCGACGATCCAAAAACTTGCCGACAAAGTTCCCGGCCTCAAATTGATGAACGCTTATGGGGCAACCGAAACGTCCTCGCCTTCGACGATCATGCCGGCTTCCGAAACGATGTCCCGACTCGCGAGCGTTGGCCTTCCTGCGCCCAATTGCGAAATCCTCATCGTCGATGACAACGGCGTCGAGGTTCCTGTCGGAGAGACTGGGGAGATCTGGATCAGCGGTCCGTCGGTCGTAAAAGGCTATTGGCGTCGAAAGGACGCCGACTCGGAGTCCTTTGTTGCCGGGTACTGGCGAAGCGGCGATATCGGCAAGAAGGACGAGGACGGCTTTGTCTACATACTCGACCGCAAGAAAGATATGATCAACCGCGGCGGCTTTAAGATATATTCGGCCGAAGTCGAAAGCGCGCTGGCGTCCCATCCTGGCGTCGTTGAGAGCGCCGTCATTGCGCGGCCCTGCCCGGTCCTTGGTGAGCGCGTGCATGCTTTTGTGACAGTGCGTACGCCGGCGCCCACGCCATCCGAACTACAAGCTCACCTGGCAAGGACCTTGTCCGACTATAAGGTTCCGGAAACTTTCACGCTCTCTGGCGAACCGCAGCCCCGCAACGCCAATGGTAAAATCCTGAAACGATTGCTTCGAGACTCGTTATCCCAAACGTGAACCTAAGCGATTTTTACTATTCTAAATCCTTCAACTTCCTTGAGGACCGGATAGCCTTTCCAGCGCTCGATGTCGTGCAGGATCACCAAGTTATTCAAGTCTCCGCCAAGTTCTTCGTTCATTTTGTCGATTGTTTTGATCTGCTCCCAAACGCTGCCAACCGCGTTATTGAGCGGCACAAATACCCCATCGTCATTATGACCTGTGAACTGACGACGCGAGTAGACGCAGTCACCCGAGATGACCCGGCGCCCAGCCTCCGTCTCTATCACGACGAATTGCTGCCCGATCGTGTGGCCGCTACCGAGCCTTACGTGGACGCCAGGCAAAACATTGTCTTTATCGCCGTCGATAAGGGTAACACGATGCACGATCGAAGCTTCGAGCGCCGTGCGCAGATTGTCGGGATCGACAATAGCCGTGAGATGGCTGAAACGCTTCGGTAGCGCGATCGCTTCGTACCAGGACAGCAGCTCGCTCTTCTGAATATAGATATGAGCCTTCGCGAATTCGGCGATTGAGCCCATATGGTCGAAGTGGGCATGCGTAATAAAGATATCACTGATGTCATCGGCGCTCAGGCCGATCTCAGATAGCATGCGAAGCGGGGAGATCCACGTGGGTATTCTAAATTTTCGGGCAAAATTCGATCGAGGATGTTCCTGGATAAATCCAGTGTCGACGAGAATGTTTTTATCGCCTTTACGTGCAAGAATAAACGAAAACGGTAAGTCCATGACGCCTTCGTTGTACATCCCGCTTATCAGATCGACCCAAGGCTGGTCCTTCGACCGAGCGAACTCCATTACGAGAACTTCCCAAGTGTCGGCCCGCTGCATTTTGCCCTCCATCAGCTTTCTGCAAGTATACGTCCTAGGCTGGAAAGCCCGACCGCGGCGATTAGGATAGTTCCTTGAAAGATATACTGCGAGAACGTCGGAGCTCCGAATATGTTGAGCCCATTAAAGCCGAAGACTATGATCAGCGTACCGACAAAAGTGCCAAAAACGTGAAATTCGCCGTCTCGAAGCGTTGCAGATCCTAAAAAGACCGCCGCGAATGCGGTTAGCAAATAAGCATCGGCCGCGCTGGTTGTGCCGCTGCCGAGGCGTGAGGCCAGCAACACGCCTGTGAGGGCTGCGCACACGCCTGAAATAACGAAACCCAAAATCTTGATTCTGTCGACGGCGATCCCAGCAAGCCTTGCTGCCGCGGGATTGCCGCCAACCGCTTGGATTTCCTGTCCGATGGAAGTGCGCTCAACAAGAATCCATAGGCCGGAAACGACGAGCGCCATAATGATGATTGGATTGGGAATATGGAAAAACCACCGTCCTAGCGCCAATTGCAAGAAGGCCTCCGGGACACCGGCTACGATGGGAACGCCGGCCGAATATGCGAACGAAAGTCCAACGATGACTGTGCCGAGCCCCAGCGTAGCGATCACGGAGTTGACTCTTAGCTTCGTGACTATAAGCCCGTTTACAATTCCTATTACCGCGCCGAGCGCTAGGACGACAGCAATTGAAAGCGCAATGGGTAGTTTAGTCTGAACGATAAGGCCCGTGACGAGCACGCCATGAAAGCTCGCGGCATAGCCGATGGAAAGGTCAAGTTCTCCAACGATGACCGCCAGCGTAAGACCGCCGGCAATGATCATTGCAAGCGAAGCCTGATTGAGTACGTTAATGAAATTGTTGAACGTAGGAAAGGCGTTCGGCGAGAGGAAAGAAAAAACGACTATCATAAGGAAAAGCCCGAAGATTGTCGCGAACCTCGCAAATATGCTCAAGCGAACTTTCATCGTCGGCGACAATCGACGCGCGGCGGTTGAAAGATCGTTCATATCGACCTGGTCTCCTCGACATCTGCGTAGCACGCGCCAATCACGCGATCGCGTGTAAGGTCTCCGCCAGAGAGCTCAGCCACAATACGTCCTTCGACCATTACTAAGACGCGATCGCAGAGATCGGGCAGTTCTTCCGGCTCTGAGGAAATCACAAGAACAGCCATTCCCTTTCTCGCCAGCTCACGCACCAGCCGATGGATTTCCGAGCGCGAGCCAACGTCCACGCCACGCGTCGGCTCGTCGAGTATCAGAACCTTGGGTGAGGCCTGAAGCCAACGCGCTATTAAAACTTTCTGTTGGTTCCCTCCGCTGAGATGCGCGACGAGAGCATCTAAGCTCGACGCTTTGATCGCCAGGTCACGCATGGTTTTCTCAGCAGTCGCTTTCCATCGGCGTCTCGCTATCAGCGGCAATCCTCGCGAGACAACAAGTGCGTCAAGACTGACCAAGCTCAAATTAAATGCTATGCTCTTCGAGAGAAACAATCCTTCGGAGCGCCTCTCCTCGGGGACTAAACCGAGTCCCGCGTCTACCGCCTCGGAACATCGCTTTGGCGCAAAAGCCTTCCCGTCGAGCGTCATTGCCCCTTGATCAGGGCGATCCGCGCCAAAAAGCAACCGAGCGAGCTCGCTTCGTCCGGCGCCGACAAGTCCGCCTAGTCCTAAAACCTCGCCATGGCGTAAATCAAAACTGACGTCTTTGACTTTTGGATAACGCGCTAATCCTCGCGCTGAAAGAGCTACGGTTCCTAGGGAGGAACGGTGCTCGGACTTCTTTGCATGTTCGATCGATCGTCCAATGATGGCTTCGACGAGTTCTTGCCTCGTAAGTTGCGCGCGGTCGAATTCGTTAACGGAGCAACCATCACGAAAGACCGTGACGCGTTGGCAGAGCTCAAGAATTTCGTCGAGACGGTGTGAGACGTAAAGGACGGCAACGCCGGATCGCTTCAGATCTCGGATAATGTCAAATAATCTCGCACATTCCGCCGTCGATAGCGCGGCGGTAGGTTCGTCCATTACGATAAGACGCGCCTTGCGCACAAGGGCGCGGGTGATGTTGATCAGCCAGTTTTCGGCTGTTGACAGACCCTTCACGCTTGCCCCTAACGGCGCTGTCAGACCGACGCGGTCGGCGATCGGTCTGACCTCGCGTGAGATTGAACGCCAGTCGACCATGCCGAAACGAGTACGTTTTGGAAGACCCAGCATGATGTTTTGAAGCACCGTCATGCCAGAGACAAAGGCAAGCTCTTGGTGGATAAAGCTCAAGCCAAGTTCATTGGCGAAATGCGGATCGCTTATAGATAGGGGACGTCCATCGATAAGAATCTCGCCACCGTCAGGTCGGATGAGGCCAGCTAGAATTCGGATAAAAGTCGACTTGCCAGCGCCGTTCGCTCCGACAAGGCCATGCGTCTCGCCACTCAAGACTGACAGAGACACATTCTTCAACGCTTGAGCTCCGCCAAATGATTTGGCGAGGCTCTTTACAGAGACAAAAGGGGGCTCTGAGCGCGCCCCCGATTGCACGAGCGCATTCATCAGCTCGATCGGCTTATTTCAATGCTGCAGGATGGTCGGCGGCAAATTTGTCGATTGTTCCACCCGTAACGAGCACCGCTGGGACTTCGACGGCCTTTGGATTCCAACTCGGCCCCGCCTTCACGATGTCGGGCAGAAGTTTGATCATGTTGTACCCTTCGGTGTAACTGTCTTGCCAAGCCGTCGCCGTCATCAAGCCCTTTTTTATGTCCTCGAGCGCCTGCGCATTGCCATTTACGCCGTAAACTTTAACATCCGTACGGTCTTGAGATCGTAAAGATCCGATCGCGCCTATCGCGGGATCGTCCCAGCAGCCCCATATCGCCAGGTTTTCATTCCCGGCTGGATGCGAAGCGAGCCACGCATTCGCATACTGCGCGCCGTCCTCGAAGTAGCCTGGAATCCGTACTTCGTTCTTGGTCACTTTTATGTTGGGATAAGCTTTAAGCGCATTGTCCAGCTCAACTTCGCGATTCCGGCAAACTTCACCGGTGTGATAGGTAAGTTCGAGAATCGAGCCTTTGCCATCCATGTTCTTTATCATCAGGTCATCGACCGGCGCCGTCATCGGGCCGCCTGAGCCGTTCGTGGCGGCGACACTGCCGCCGAGGCCGCCCCCCCAGGTCACAACAGGAATTTTTGCATCTTTCGCGGCGGCAAGCCCCGCGCCAATTGAAGAATAAGGGAAGACCATATCGACAATCGCGGTTGCGCCGCGTTGCGCAAAATTCTGAATAGCGGCATTTGCCTGGTCCGCGTTACCCGCAGCGTCAATGACAGAGACGCTCCATCCTATTTCCTTCGCCGCTGCTTGGGCCCCTGAAATATAGCGGGCATTGTTCGCTTCCGTGGCTGAGATCGAGACAATGCCGACGAGTGACGATTCAGCGAGGGCGGTCCCGGCCAGGCACGCTGTGAAAGCCGAGCTGCAGAGCGCAAAGAGAGCGCTTTTTGAAGCTTTTCTCATCATCGCCATTTTTTCCTCCCATCGATCCGGCCATTTTAGCGAACGTAGCGAACCGTTTTGCTAGTTTGCCTAACCGCCCAGGTTACGCAAGCCGAATTTATTTCAAATGGCTCAAAAATGACGCCAAATTTGCATATCCAGCCGTCGGGGGTAAGCTCATTGCTTGTCAAAGGCGCAGCGAAACGATTAGCTCACACATGGCCACGATAAAGGATGTCGCCAAGGCCGCGGGGGTGTCGACGGCGACGGTGTCCGCTGTCGCCAACGACTCGGCTTATGTCAGCCCGCAACTGCGCGCTCGTGTTCAGGACGCTATTCGTGAGCTAGGTTACGCGCCGTCCCAATTGGCTCGCAATCTTAGGCGCGGAAGAAGCGAGCTAATTGCAATTGCAGTCGCGGATCTCGCCAACCCTTTCTATGCTCGCGTCGTATGTGCCGCCGAGGCTGCCGTAGCAGCCTGGGGATATTCGCTCGTCGTCTTCAACAGCGATGAAAAACCCGAGGTAGAAAAGCGCATTCTCGGTAAGGTGCACATGCTCGGCTGTGAGGGTCTGGTGCTCGTTCCGGTGGGCGATTCCATTCTTACAAGCCAGCGAGACGCCGATGGTTCGCGCATGCCAACAGTGTTGTTTGGGCGAACGATCAAAAATGATCGGCTCGACGCCGTCACAATTGACAATTTCTCCGCGGGCTTTCAAGCAACCAGCTACCTAACGGATCTTGGTCACGTGCATATTGGCGCGATTAACGGGCCAATGCACTTCAGCACCGGACGGGAGCGGTTTGAGGGCATGCAAGCCGCGCTGGCTGCTAGAGGCCTTATTCTGGATAATCGATTTGTACGCCCCGGCGAATTTCGTGAAGAAGCAGCCTATTCGGCAGCGCGCAGCCTCTTGGCGCAACCCGAACGGCCGACCGCCATTTATGTGGCCAGTGGACTAATGGCGCTCGGGGTCATGCGCGCCATCGGCGATGCTGGATTGAAATGCCCGGAAGACATATCCGTGGCATCGACCGACAACATTCCCGGCGTTCGCGGACTCAAGCCAGCGCTGACACGCACCGAGCATCCTATTGTCGATATGGTAGACGAGGCGATCCGGCTTCTAATAGACAGGATCAAGAAAAACTACCTACAGGAAGGACGTATCTTAGTTTTTCAGCCGGCATTGGTGGTGGGAAACAGTTGCTCGCCGGTGTCGCGGCGGAGCTTAACAAAGACACTTTAGCGACCAACTGATGCGCTTGCGATTACCGGGCCCCTTGCATCCCCTGCCCAGTCACTGCCCGTAACGGGCGAGAAGGCCGACGCAGCTTGACCTGAGCCGGCTGCGATTTTTCTCCAGACATGCGAGGTAAGCTAGTGGGCCGTCTGACGCCTTTAGCTCGCGGCAATAACGCTGGGCGTCGCCGCCGCACGCATCGATCGCCTCCCGCCTTTGCTCTGGCGTTCCCATGTCCGGCGGAGAAATGGGGCCGGCCCCCGCTTCGGAAACAATCGCTGACGCCAGGGTCAAAATTATGAGTAATTGGGCCATGTCGCCCATTCCTGTTGCGATAAGATAAATTTCTAACGCTTGAAAGGCGGAAAAGGTTTCTGTCAATCTTTCGCCCGCGTCCGGCGCTGGGTTCTGAGGGTCCACGACGTGATGATTGTTGTGATGCTTACAGGCGCGAATACATGACCAACGCCGCAATCTACGACGCAGACCTTTACACAGACGACTTTATTCGTGATCCGTGGCCGCACTATGAGCGCATGCGGGAGCTTGGCCCGGTTGTCTGGCTGCCCCGGCATGAAAACTATGCGTTGACACGCTACAACGAAGTCGCGCGGGCTTTACGTGATCATGATACGTTTATTAGCGGCAAAGGCGTCGCCGCCGATGCGAAGGCTAACGAGCTGACGTTGGGAAACTCCGCAGCTTCAGACGGAGAGCGCCATACTGCAATTCGCTCCGCCACTTCCGTCCCGCTACTCCCCGGCGCGTTGGAAAAAGTCCGAGTCTCGATTGACCAGGCGGCGGAACAATTAATTGACCAGCTCGTGCGGCGAGCGAGTTTTGACACGATGGCGGATCTTGCAACGCATCTGCCTTTGACGATTGTGCGAGACCTCGTTGGTCTTCCCGATTTTGGCAGCAACAATATGTTGCGATGGGCCAACGCGACCTTCGATCTCCTTGGCGTCCAAAATTCACGCGGAAAGGCCGCGGTCGATGTCTTCCTCGAGCAACGCCGGTTTGCGCAAAGTCAGGCCAAGCCCGAAAATTTGAAGCCAGGCAGTTGGACGCGTCGCCTCTTCGATCTCGTCAAGCAGGGAACCCTTGCCCCCGAGCTGGCGCCTGTCGCGATGCGCGACTACTTGAACCCCAGCTTGGACACGACGATCTCCGCCACCGGCCAGCTTATCTACCAACTAGGAAATAACCCCGACCAATGGGCGCTCCTACGCGAGAGGCCGCAGCTCGCTCGTAATGCGGCGAATGAAGCTGTCCGTATGGCGTCGCCAGTCAGATCCTTTTCTCGCCATACATCGCGCCCGGTCAATATCGCCGGGACCGAGATACCTACGAACGCGCGTGTGATGATGCTGTTTGCATCGGCAAACAGGGATCATCGCGCCTTCGCCAATCCCAACAAATTCGACATAACGCGTAACCCTCGCCATCATCTCGGTTTTGGCAGCGGGATTCATATGTGCGTAGGGATGCATCTCGCAGAAATGGAGATGATCGCCTTGTTACACGCAATGATTCCGAGAGTAAGAGAGATTCGTGTCGAAGAGCCGGTGGTTGCGCTGAACAATACTATCTATGGCTTCGCTTCGCTGCCCACGCATTTCGTCTCGCAATCTTATCGACCGGCCCCAAAGCGAAAGCACGAGGCTGCGGACGAGACACGCAGCATGATGGTTCTTCGCGGGCAGATC
>JASLHV010000088.1 GCA_030153205.1 Roseiarcus sp.
TGCTTTTCGACCCTCCGCGCGCCGGTGCGGCGGCGCAGGCCGCGGAAATCGCTAAGAGCGGCGCGCCGCGGGTCATCGCCATCTCCTGCAATCCTGCGACTTTCGCGCGCGATGCACGAACCCTCATCGACGGTGGCTATCGGCTGGAGCGGGCGACGCCGATTGACCAGTTTCGTTTTTCGCCGCATTTGGAAATCGTCGGCGTGTTCACTCGGCCTGCTGAGAAAAAACGCCCGAGAGGATTGCTTGGATGAACGATGCGGCGGCGGACAAGCGCCTATCGGAACTGGCGGCGATCGTCGGCCAGGCGCATGTCGTCAATGATCCGCAATTGCTGGCGAGCCGGCTCGTCGAACCCCGCGGCCTCTACCACGGCCGCGCCTTGGCGCTCGTCCGGCCGGGCGCGACGGAGGAAGTCGCGCGCCTCCTCGACTATTGCAACGAGAAGCGTCTGCCGATCGTCCCGCAAGGCGGCAATACCGGCCTGGTCGGCGGCCAAATTCCCGACGAAAGCGGCGCGGCGATCATTCTGTCGCTGCAGCGCATGAACAAAGTGCGCGAAGTCGATGCGGCCTCGAACAGTATGATCGTCGAAGCCGGCGTTACGCTCGCCGCCGCCCAGGCCGCGGCTGAGAACGCGGATCGGCTGTTTCCGCTCTCGCTCGCTTCTGAAGGGTCATGCACGATCGGCGGCAATCTTTCGACCAACGCCGGCGGCGTCGGCGTCATCGCCTATGGCAATACGCGCGATCTTGCTTTGGGGCTGGAAGTCATTCTCGCCAATGGTTCGGTCCTGTCCGGTCTCAACAAACTGCGCAAGGACAATACCGGCTATGATCTGAAGAACCTTTTCATCGGCGCGGAAGGGACGCTCGGCGTCATCACGGCCGCGTCGCTGAAACTCTTCCCGCGCCCGCGCGCCATGGCGACGGCCTTTGTCGGCCTGCCCGATCCCGCCGCCGCGCTCAAATTGCTGGCTCTGGCGCGACAATATGTCGGCGGCGGCGTCACGAGTTTCGAGCTCCTGCCGCGTATCGGGATCGAATTTGTTTTGCGCCACGCGCCCGGCTCGCGCGATCCGCTCGGCGAACGCCATCCCTGGTACGTCCTGATCGAACTCTCCTCCCAAATCGCTACGCGTCTCGACGAGACTCTCGCCGAACTTTTGCAGGCGGCGATGGAGCAGGAGATCATCTTGGACGGCGCCGTCGCCGCCACGCTCGAACAGCGCAAGGCCTTTTGGCGCCTGCGCGAGGACATGTCCGACGTGCAGCGCGCCGAGGGCGGATCGATCAAGCACGATGTCAGCGTGCCGATGGGGACAGCGGCCGACTTCATCGCCGAAGCGACAGCTTCTGTCCTCGCCTTGATGCCCGAGGCGCGCGTCGTCGCTTTCGGCCATCTCGGCGACGGCAATATTCATTTCAACGTCTCTCAGCCGATCGGCGCCGACAAGGCGGCCTTCCTCGCCCGCTGGGAGGAAGTGAACAGCGTCGTCCATGCGGTCGTCGCGCGCTACAAGGGCTCGATCTCCGCCGAACATGGGATCGGCCAATTGAAACGCGCGCTCTTGCGTCAGACCAAGGATCCCGTCGCCCTTGATGTGATGCGAAGGCTCAAGGCGACGCTCGACCCGAATGGCGTGCTCAATCCCGGCAAGGTGCTTTGACGATTCGTTTCAGGTTATGATGCGCGAAGATTCGCTCACGAGCCGTCGCGCGCCCGCCCATGAACCGACAGACGCAGCAGACGACATCGCCCCTGGCGCGGCGCGTCCGCGTTATGATCGCGCTTGTCCTGGCATGGCTTTTCGCGGGGCCGGCCTTCGCTCAAACGGCGAACCCTTGCGCATCGATGAGCTTTGACGCCGCCAATTATATCATCTGCTCCTTCGACGCCCGCAAAGACGACATCAAGCTGTTCTGGAAAGGGACCGACGACAAGGCCTATGGCGGCTTTTCGCGCCTCGCCACGGCGCTCTCGGCGCATGGTCGCGCGCTGCGTTTCGCGATGAACGCCGGCATGTTCGAAGAGGATCTTTCGCCGGTCGGTCTTTATGTCGAGGACGGTCGCTTGCGCCATCGCGCCGATCTCAGAGAAGGCGCGTCCAATTTCCACCTCAAGCCGAATGGCGTTTTCTATATCGGCGACAGCGGCGCGGGCATTGTCGAGACATCGCGGTTTCTCGCCGCCGGCTTGAAGACGCGCTTCGCGACGCAGTCAGGTCCGATGCTGGTCCTCGATGGCCGGATCCATCCCAAGATTTCGCCAACCGGCGCCTCGGCGAAGATACGCAATGGCGTCGGCGTCCGCGAGGGTTGGCAAGTCGTCTTCGCAATATCCGAAGAACCCGTCACTTTTCATGCTTTCGCGCAATTGTTCCGCGACCGGCTCAATTGCCCGAACGCGCTTTACTTCGACGGCTCCGTATCGAGCCTCTATGCGCCGAACTTGAACCGTCGCGACGATCCCGCGCGCCCGATCGGGCCGATCGTCGGCGTGATCGCGCCGACGGGCGGATAGCGCCTGACATGCGGCGCTGAACCTTCCCTCAGAACCCCAGCACTTCCGCATTCACCGACGCCTCGAGCCCGCCATCCGCCGGCACATTCACGCCATTGATCCAGCGCGCGCCATCCGAGCAGAGGAATAAGATCACCGGCGCAATATCCGGCGGCGCCCCGGCGCGGCCGACGCGAGCAATGTCGCTATCGACGCGCGGATCGCCGAAGACGCTACGAAACTCCTTCAGGATCGGCGTCACCACCGGACCTGGACTGACGGCGTTGACGCGTATGCCGCGATCCTTGAACAAGGGCTGATGCGCGGCGCGCATGGTCCAGAGCAGCAGCAGCTCTTTGGACAGGGGATAGCCTTC
>JASLHV010000227.1 GCA_030153205.1 Roseiarcus sp.
AGCGACGAGCCCCGCGTCCCCGCAAGCTGTCGCGACAGGATCGCGGTCGGCACTTCGAGAAGGCTTCTCGTGCGCATCAATTCGCCGAAGCCGGGCAGCACACGTTCGCACACCGCTTCCGTCGCCTCAGGCGTGACGTCGCGCGGCGCGGGGCCGGTCCCGCCTGTCGTCAGAATAAGCGAACAACCCGCGACATCGGCGAGGTCGCGCAGCGCCGCCTCGATGGCCGGCCGTTCGTCCGGGACAAGTCGGCGCTCAGGCCGCCATGACGTCGCCAGAATCGCGGCGAGGGCCGCCTCGATCCCAGGTCCGCCTTTGTCTTCGTATAGGCCTTGGCTTGCGCGGTCGGAGACGGTGACCACGCCGATCGGAATCGAATTCATGCCCAATCCTACTGCAGATCGAGCGCCGTCGTCAGGTCGCCCGAGGCGGCGTCGCGCGTTCCGAGCGGCTGCAGTCCGTAGCGCGTCTCGATCAGCTTCAGGATCGCCGTCGTGTCATAGACGGTGTGATCGATGAAGCCCTTCCTTGCGAAAGGCGAGATGATGATCGTCGGCACACGCGTGCCCGGCCCCCAACGGTCGATCTTGGGCGGCGCGACATGGTCCCACATGCCGCCGTTCTCGTCATAGGTGACGATGATGAGGCTGTCCTTCCATAGGGGGCTCTTCTCGATCAGCCTGACGAGCAGCGCCGTGTGATATTCGCCGGCGAGCACGCTGGCGTAGCCGGGATGCTCGTTGTCTTCGCCGCTCGGCTTGAAGAACACGACCGAAGGCAATTCGCCCTTTTCGATGCCCGCGATGAAATCCGTCTCGTCCTTCAGATGTTGCGTCGCGCCTGGCGTGCCGAGCGCATAACGAGCGAAATAAGCGAAAGGCTGGTGGTGGTACTGAAACAGCGGACCGGGATGGCCGGCGACAGCTTCATTCCAGCCGCCGGAATACCAAGCCCAGTCGACACCCTTCTCGTCGAGACGATCGCCGATCGTGACATTGTTCTGGACCGGCAGCAGGTACGCCGAACTGATCTTCGCCGGATGCGGACCGTTGACAGGCATCAGCGTGTTGACGGCGTAGCCGTCGGGCGTCACTTGACCGTCCTTGACGAGTTCGCCCTTGTCGTCGAGCTGGGCGACAAGCGAAGCCGGCGCATTGTCGTATTTGGGCGCGCAGGCGCAGATCATCAGAATGTGATTAAAAAATGAGCCGCCGAAACCTGCGTGATGGAAATGGTCCATCAGCGTGTATTTCTTTGCATAGTCCCAAAGCGGCGCGGGCGCGCCGTCGAAATAGCTCATCACCAATCCGCCAGCATCAGTCCAGGCGACATATTTATCCATCTTGCCGTCGTCGATCTGCAATTGCTCCTGGTAATAGCGATGCCAGGCGTCGCCGGTCACTTGCTCGAGGCCGACATACGGTTCGGCGCGGAAGGGACCGTTCGGCAAATCGGCGGGAAATCGCGTGTCGATCTGCGGCGGCTTTAAATTCGTATTCAGCACCGGCGGCAACTTTTCGTAGGGCTTGCCGTTGCGATCGACTTGCGTACCGGCCGAGCCTGCATTGGCAACGCCATCGGCGCCTGGAAACAGGCCATAAAGATTATCGAAGCTGCGGTTCTCGAGATAAAGTACGATGATGTGATTGATCTTATCAAGGCCCGCAACGGGCTTGGGCGCATCGTCGGCAAAGACAGCGCCGGCGGTTGACAAAAAAGCGACGCATGGCGCTGCGAGACGCGCGGCAATCAAAAAATGCCTCATTATTTCAACCTTCTGTTTTCAACTCGCGACTTCGTCCCCGTTTCGCAGGGCTTGTCATGAAAGCGTGACGCGACGACGACGCCTGAACGCCTATCGCAAAGTCTTAGCCGGCGCCAAAACTTGCAAAGCCTCTTCAACGCTATGGAAGAGCCGATCCGCGCCGATGATCTCAATCAGGCCAAAGCGCTTGAACGCCTCCTGCGCCCGCGTCGACTCGAGGCGAGCGACCGCCACGTCCGTCCCTTGCTTTTTTAGCCTGACGAGCGCCGCGCCGAGCACCTGCGCCGCCGTGAAGTCGATCTCGACGAGATTCGCCGCTTCGATCACCAGCGCTCTTATCGCGCCAGCGCGAGCGCCGACCAAATCCTGCAGGGTCTGATCGAAATCATACGCGTTGAGAAAAGAGAGCGGCGCCTGGAAACCGACGACAAGCGCATTGGCGACGGTTTCGCCTTTTTGCGTTGGCCCCTTCGGCCACCAGATCGAGGTGCCGGGAATCCTTACGAATTCGCAAGGCCGCGCCCGCGTCGTCGTCCATAGACCGTGCAGAAGCGAGAGGATGATGCCAAGACCGACGCCCTGTTGGATCGGGAAGACGAGAATGGCCGCCATTGTCGCGATGATCAGCGCGAATTCCGCTCGGCTCTGACGCCAAACCGCGATGAAAGTCGCGACGCGAATGATGCGTTGCGCCACGAAGAGCAAGACGCCGGCGAGCGCGGCGTAAGGCGCGTCGGTCAACAGGCCTGCGCCGAACGTCGCGAGGAGAAACACGATCGCCGCGCAGATCAGCGCAGCGCCTTGCGAACGCCCGCCGGTCTCCACCACGACCGCAGTGCGCGGCGGACTTGCGTCGAGCGGAAAGGCGCCGATGAGGCCGGCGAGAAGGCTCGCCGCGCCGGCGCCGACGAAATCGCGATTGACGTCCGCCCCCTTATCGGGATCGCTGACAAAGGCCCGCGTCGTCGCGGCGGTTTGCATCATCACCACGAGGGCGACAATGACGGCGAGCGGCGCAATCCTGAGCAGATCGTCGAGGGTGATCTCGGGCAGGCTTAAGCGCAACGACACGGCGGCGACCGTTCCAATCGTCGCAACGCCATGGCTTTCAAGCCCGAGCGCGGCGACAAGCAGGGTCGCGACGGCAAGGCCGATCAGCGCCGCCGGAATGCGCGGATTGACGCGCTCGCCGATGAGCATGATGGCCAGAACGCCAAAGCCGATCAGGAGGGTCAAAAGATTGGCGTGGCCGAGGGCCAAACTGAGCGCTGTGACTTTGTCGACGAAAGATCCTTCCGGCGCCGCGACGCCGAGGACGGCGGGCGCTTGCGAAAGTACGATATGCCCGGCGATGCCGGCGAGAAATCCGGTCGTCACCGGAATGGATAAAAGATCGGCGATCCAGCCGAGACGAAACAAGCCGCCGAAAAGAACGACAATGCCGACCATTAGCGCCAAAGCAGCGGCAAGCGCGGCATAATGCGGCGACCCAGCGGCCGCGACCACGCTGAGCGAACCGGCGAAGATCGGCGTGATCGTCGAATCGGCGCCGACCGACAAGGCGCGGTTGGCGCCGAAAATCGCAAAGCCGATCGCGCCGGCGACAATCGCGAGAAAACCGATCTGCGGCTCGAAATGGCCGAGCCCCGCCGTCGCCATCTGTTCGGGAATGGCGATCGCGGCGAGAGTCAAGCCCGCAACGCCGTCCGGACCCATGTCCGAGGGACGCCAGCCCTCGAAGGCGCGAAGGAGCGGCCAGGACCCAGGCCGAACGGCGCCGTGGTTTTCGCTCATCAGATCAGGGGCCCTACGATCGGCAAGACTAGGTCATTGGGCGCGATTTGCCGGACGCCGTCAATCGTTTGACGGAACAAGCGTCGGCGATGAAACGTCAAAGCGACGCTGTCGTCGTGACGAGAGAAGGCGTCTGCATTAGCTTGCCGGGCTTGAGGCGCTGCGGTTGAAGGAGGTCCTTGGTGCTCACCCGTCGTCTCGCCGTGGCGATCGGTCTGCTCTTTGCGGTGATCGGCGCGCAAGGACCGGAATTCGCCCAGCAATATCGTCAGCGTCTCGGCGGAGCGCTCGACGAGCTCAATCGCATGATCGCGCAATTCGACAACGATGCGAAAAGCCAGTCGCTGACCCGAGACCAGGGCCTCGAGCGTCTACAGCGCAACAGCGACCCGCTCGCGCAGGAGCGCGCTCAGGCGATCGACAATGACATTGATCGCGCCTCGCGGCTTTCGCGCCAGAAACAAGCTTTCGCCGAAGCGGGACCGCTGACGCGGCTCGCCACATTCGCGGAGAATTTCGACGCGGCGACCTTGTCGCAGGCCTGGAAGGATTTCGAGCCCGCTGTGCCGGTGACGAGCGAGGCTTTTGTAATCGGCGGAATCGGCCTCGTACTCGGCTGGAGCCTGACCCATATCGTTGCCTGGCCGATCCGTAGGCGTTGGCATGCGCGCGGACGTGGACGCCGCGCCGAACGCATGGTGTAAAATTTCCCCAGGGACGCCTATTACGACACGGAACCCGCCGACAGGCTCCGCAGCGTGCTTCGTCGCCGGCAAGACCGCTCTCAAATACTCTCGTCGAGAATCTTCCGGACCTTCGCCGCCAGTTCGTCGAGGTTGAAGGGTTTGGTCAAAAGATTGGTGCCCGGATCGAGCATGCCGTTATGTACGATGGCGTTGCGCGTATAACCGGTCGTATAAAGCACTTTGAGCTTCGGCCGCTTCTCGCGCATACGATCGGCGAGTTGCCTTCCGGACATGTCCGGCATCACCACGTCGGTGAACAAAAGGGTGACTTGCTGGTCTTCATCAAGCAGACGCAACGCCTGCAACGGGCTTGAGGCCTCGACGACGCTATAGCCGAGCTCCTTGAGGGTTTCGACAGACAGCGCGCGAACGCGCTCGTCGTCTTCGACAACGAGAATCACCTCGCTGCTCAAACCGCGATGGATGCCGACGACCCGTTTCAAGGGCTCGATCGCGCCGGCTTCGCCGTAATGGCGCGGCAGATAGATTTTCAGGGACGTCCCGACGCCGATTTCCGAGTAGATTTTGACATGCCCGCCGGACTGGCGGACGAAGCCATAGACTTGGCTGAGTCCAAGCCCGGTGCCCTTGCCGACGCCCTTGGTCGTGAAAAAAGGGTCGAAAGCCTTGGCGATCACGTCGGGCGTCATGCCGGCGCCGGTATCGGCGACCGCGACGAGCACATATTGGCCGGGACCGATCGCGTATTCGTGGGCATAGGCGTCGTCGACAAAGGCGTTCTGGGTCTCGACGGTGAGCCTGCCGCCGCCGGGCATGGCGTCGCGCGCATTGACCGCAAGATTAAGGATCGCGTTCTCGAGTTGCGCGGGATCGACCTTGACCTGCCACAGGCCGGCGGCGAGTACGGTCTCGACCTTGACGTGTTCGCCAAGCGTGCGGGTCAGCAACTCGCTCATGCCGGCTACCAGCCTGTTGACGATCAGCGGTTCGGGCGAAAGCGGCTGCTGGCGAGAAAAGGCGAGAAGCCGCTGAGTCAATGTCGCCGCGCGTTTCGCGCCGTCGATGGCGGCGTCGACATGCCGCGTGACATTGGTTTCGCCGCGCGCCAGTTTGCGCTGCAAAAGGTCGAGCCCACCCATGATGACGGCGAGCATGTTGTTGAAGTCATGCGCGATGCCGCCGGTAAGCTGGCCGACAGCTTCCATCTTTTGGACTTGGCGCAATTGCTCCTCGACCTTCGAGCGCTTTTCGACTTCGTCGAGAACCCGCTGCTCCAGCGTGTTGTTCAAGGCCAGTAGCGCTTCTTCGGCGCGGCGGCGCTCGGCCACCTCGCGTTCCGCGGCCTGATAGAGGCGCGCATTGTCGACGGCGGTGGCAGCCTGGCCGGCGATGCCGATCAAAAGCTCCTCATGCTCCTCGATGAACTTCGCCGTTTCGCCGTGGCCGAAGAAAAGGCCGCCGATCACCTCACCCGAGCGAGAGACGACGGGCACGGCAAGATAGCTGCGTACCGGAAGATGTCCCTTCGGCATGCCGTAATGGGGATCGTTCTTTCCATAACGAGGGTCTTGGCGGATGTCGTCGGAGCGGACGACGCCAACGCCTTTGAAGGTCGGATCGAAGACCGCCGTATTCCGCGGCATCGGAAACTTGTCGAAATGCTCTCGCGACACCCCGGACAGGGCGTAGAGCATGTAGCTTTCGCCCTTCGAATTGACGACGTTGTAGAAGAAAGCGCCGAACTCGGCGCCGACCAGTTCCGTACAGGCGTCGGTGACGATCTGCACGATCTTGTCGACGTCCAGTTCGGCCGCCAAGGCGGCGCCCGTCCGGTTCAGCACGTTGAGCTTGCGCGATTCGGCGCGGATCGCCTGCTCGATCTCACGCTGCTCGGTGACGTCGTGACCTTGGATGAAAATGCCGGTCGCGCCGCCGGTGTCGGCAACGATCGGCTGATAGATGAAATCGAGATAGCGCTTGTTGAGGGCGCCATCCCCGCCCTGGCTCAAATCGACCGGCATGTTGCGCCCGACGTACGGCTCGCCTGACGCATAGACGCGATCGAGCAATTTCACGAAACCCTGCTCGACCACTTCGGGAATCGCTTCGGCCACCGGTTTTCCAACCACGTCGCGTCCGGCGATCAGCGTACGATAGGCTTCATTCACCATCGTGAAGCGGTGCTCGGGTCCGGTCGCCATCGCGATGAACCCGGGCGCTTGCTCGAACATCCGCTTGAGGCTTTGGCGTTCCGCTTCGAGCTCGCGCTCGATCCGCACTTTCTCCGTGATCTCGACGACGATCGCCATGACGCCGGCGGGCCTGCCGTCCTCGCCCAGCAGGGGCGAGTAATCGAGGTTGAGCCAGACCTGCTCGGGCCTGCCGTCCCGTCGGTAGAGCGTCAGCGGAAAGTCGCGGTACGCCAACGTTTGGCCGGCAAGCCCGACTTTCATGATGTTATCGTTGAAATCGGCGACTTCGGGCCAGCCCTCCCGCACCTTGGAGCCGAACAATTGGGGATGGCGTCCGCCGGAGAACACGGAATAGGCGTCGTTGTAGATCATGATCCCGTCCTCGCCCCATAAAGTGACGATCGGAACGGGCGAACGCAGGATCAGCGCGATCGAACTTTTAAGACTGGCCGGCCATGTCTCGATCCCGCCCAGCGGCGTCGCAGCCCAATCGAAACGCGCGATGATCTCGGCCGCTTCCCCGCCGCCAGTCAAAAACGGATGGCGGGCTGGGTTTAGCTTCTGCAACCTGGGGTCTCCGACCTTGCGATTGGAGCCGACCGCGTCGGCGATTTATCGCGGCGACGCGATGGGAAATCCGGGACCCATCGCGGATTCCCATCGTAACTTTCGAGCGGAGAATGTTCAACGAGGGGCAAGGGGCGTAAAACTTAAAACGTGGCAAATCGCTTCGGCCGCTTGCCGTCGGCCGCTGTAGGGGAAAAACCGGCGGGCACGGCTAAGTCGCGCATCGGGCGCCGTACGCCGCCGCGTCTTGGCGGGCTCGTCCCGGCCATCCACGCGGTACGGAGGCCGGAAGAGCGCAGGCTGACGTCAGTCGCAGCTTTGCAAGCGCTTAGACGTCCCGACCCCAGCCTATGCCGCCGTCTTCGCCACACCCACCGGACAAGATACGCCCGTCCCGCCCAGCCCGCAGTATCCGCCAGGATTCTTGGCGAGATATTGCTGATGATAGCCTTCCGCGAAGTAGAAGGGCTTGGCCTCGGCGATCTCCGTCGTGATCGGCCCGAGCCCGATCTTTTTCAATTCCTCGCCATACATGTCGCGCGAGGCCTTGGCCGCCGCCAATTGGGCCGGCGTCGTAGCGTAGATCGCCGAGCGATATTGCGAACCGACATCATTGCCCTGGCGCATCCCTTGCGTCGGATCGTGACTCTCCCAGAAAATCTTCAGCAGGCGCTCATAGGAAATCTTCGTGGGATCGAAGACGACCAACACCGCTTCGGCATGGCCGGTGCGGCCGCTGCATGCCTCTTCATAGGTCGCGTTGGGGGTGAAACCGCCGCTATAGCCGACGGCGGTGACATAGACCCCCTCCCCAGTTTCCCAGAACTTGCGTTCGGCGCCCCAGAAGCAGCCCAAGGCGAAGATCGCGCTCTCAGTGCCGGCGGGATAGGGTCCCTTCAAGGGATGACCATTGACGAAATGCACGTCCGACGTGGCGAGGGGCGCGCTGCGTCCCGGCAACGCTTCAGCCGCGCTCTTTGGCGGCTCGGTCTTGCGCAGGAAATTGAGCATGACTTTCTCCGTGATTTTCCCTCGCCTAACATAGGCAGGGAAGCGCCGCCGGCCTAGGGGCGCGGCTTTTCAGCTACGAAATGTCGGGGCGCTATTCGAAAGAGATTGTCGTTTCGCAGCGGCCCCTTGTTACAGGGCGCGTCATCGGTCGCGATCGGAATAGCCGATCGGCCGCGGCCTTTTCCGCAGCGCGTAGAGAAGCGCGATCCCGACCACCCCTAGAGCCGCCCAGGCCGGCGCGAGCAGGATATTGTAAAGAACCGGCTTCCACAGCAAAGGATGGATCTGCCGCTCGATGAACGGCTCCAACAGCGGCATCTTATTGGGAAAGGCCGCATAAAGCGTCTGGCCGAGCGAGGTCAGAATAAAATGGCTCGCGGCGATCGACTTCGCCCCGTCGATCACGGCCGCCGCGAAAGCCCCCGCGAGCAAAACCAGCCCGATCAAGCGCCCAATAAGCCGCATTTCCTAATATTCCGCCCTTGCGCGCCCACTGGCGCTGTCTTAGCCAAGCAGCGCGCGCTCTGTCCATGTCCGTTGCGTCGGCACGTCCGACTTGCGCCGCGCCGCGTCGCAATGATATGCGCGGCCCTTCGCGCTTCTGACGCGCGATCTAAGGAGGGGTGGCCGAGTGGTTGAAGGCGCACGCCTGGAAAGTGTGTATACGGGAAACCGTATCGCGGGTTCGAATCCCGCCCCCTCCGCCA
>JASLHV010000271.1 GCA_030153205.1 Roseiarcus sp.
GCGTTCAAAAATCGCGACGTCGAAATCCTGGCGCGCCAGCGCGATCGCCGCCGTCAGTCCGCCGATCCCCGCGCCGGCGATCAGCGCGCGCCGGCGCATGGTTCAGCTCAGGCCATCGTCAATTCGCATTCGGCCGGCTGGCAATGCGGCCCGAGCGAAGCGTCATAGACAAAGCGCGTCGAACAATAGGGGCAAACCGTCTCGTCGGAATCGCCCATGTCGATATAGATATGCGGATGATCGAAAGGCGGCGTGGCGCCGACGCACATATATTCCTTCACCCCGACCTTGATCACCGGCACGCCGGGATCGTTGTGAAAATGCGGTGTGGCGTGGTCGGCCATGCTGGCTCCGAGCGGGCTGATTTGCGCCGCACCATAGGCGAGGGCGGCGGGCTTGAATAGCGTATTTTGGTCGCTGCCGTCATCCGCCAAAAGCGCCTGCAATTGCGCGCCCGATCGCGGCGTGGGCAGCGTTGCGCTTCTCCTCGGGCGCGGCGGTTTCCGTGAGAAAAGCCGCGACGATCACCGGCGCTCGCCCTTCCGGCCAGATGATGGCGACATCGTTGGTCGAGCCGCGCTCGCCGGAGCCGGTCTTGTCGCCGATGCGCCACGTCTTGGGCAGGCCGGCGCGGAGCCTGGCGCCGCTGGTCTTGCAGGCGACAAGCCAGGCGATCCACTGATCGCGTGAGCCGGGCGAAAGCGCGGCGCCGGTCGCAAGGCGGTTCAAAGTTGCGGCCATGGCGGCGGGGGTCGATGTGTCGCGCGGATCGCCGGGCGTCGCCTCATTGAGATCGGGCTCGAAGCGGTCGAACCTGGTGAGCGGGTCGCCGAGCGAGCGGACATATTCCGTCAAGGCGGCGGGGCCGCCGAGGCTTCGGAGAAGGATATTGGCGGCGCTATTGTCGCTGAGCGTAATCGCCGCCTCGCAGAGTTCAGCAACCGACATTTCGCCGTCAACATGTTGCTTGGCGATCGGCGCGTAGGAGAGAATATCGCTCTGCTTGATTGCAATGCGCCTCGTGAGCTGTTCCTTGCCGGCGTCGACTTTCGCCAATATCGCCGCTGCAGCGACGGCTTTGAACGTCGAACACATCGGGAAGCGTTCATTGGCGCGGTGACCGGCCGACGCGCCGCTCTTCGTATCGAGAATGGCAACGCCGAGACGGCCGCTCGCCTCGGCTTCAATCGCTTTGAACGCGCCGCCGAGATCGGCGAGCGGGTTCTCCGCCGCATTCGCCAAAGTACGACCAACGAGCGCTGAAACCCCTGTCATGGCGAAGACGGAAGCTTGGGCAAAACGACGACGCGACATCATGCGATTTTCGGGCTCCGTGCAGGATTGGGCGTCGCGCCATAACGACGGCGCATGACGGAAACAAGGCGGCGCCAGGTTGACTTTCGGGCGGCGCTCAGCCGCCATGGCGCCCGCAAGTCAGCAAATCGGAGAACCGCGATGAGGATGGAAGGCGGCTGCTATTGCGGCGCGGTGCGCTATGCGGCGGAAGGCAAACCCATGTTGAAGGCGCAATGCCACTGCCGTGAATGCCAATACATCAGCGGCGGCGCGCCGAACATGTTCCTCCTCATGCCTCCCGGCGACTTTCGCTACACCAAAGGCCAGCCCAAAAGTTTCTCGCGCAGCGATATCGAAAATCCCGTGACGCGCGAGTTCTGCGCCGAATGCGGCACGCATTTAACGACACTGCGGCCCGGCCTGGACGCGGTCGTCCTGAAGGTCGGCACGCTCGACGATCCGAGCCTCTTTGGCGCGCCGCGGATGGCGATCTTCACCGTCGACAAGCAAGTCTTTCACCATATTCCCGATGGAATGCCCGCATTCGAACGCATGCCGACGGCCTGAGGCCCGCGTGCTCGATTTTTCCTCCGCCGGCGTGCGCATCGCCTATGCCGACTTTCCAGCCAAAGGCTCCGATCGCGGCGAACCGATCCTGCTCATCCATGGCTTCGCCTCGAGCCATGTCTTCAACTGGGTCAATCCAGGCTGGGTGCGCACGCTCACCGAAGCGGGCAGGCGGGTCGTCGCCTTCGACAATCGCGGCCATGGCGCCAGCGAGAAACTCTACGCGCCGGAAGATTACGCCAGCGATGTCATGGCCGAAGACGCCTGGCGATTGCTCGATACTTTGGCGCTCGAGCGCGCCGACGTCATGGGCTATTCAATGGGCGCCCGGATCGGGGCGTTTCTGGCTCTGGCGTATCCCGATCGCGTTCGGTCCCTCATCCTGGGCGGGCTCGGCGACCATCTCGTCGAAGGCGTCGGCCTGCCGCTCGGCATTGCCGACGCGATGGAGGCGGCGTCAATCGACACGCTGACCGACCCCCAGCAGCGGACGTTCCGCGCCTTCGCGGATCAGACCAAGAGCGACCGCGCCGCGCTCGCCGCCTGCATCCGCGGCTCGCGGCAAACCCTGACGCGGCCGGAGGTCGCGGCGATCGATTGCCCGACCTTGGTCGCGGTCGGAACGCGAGACGTCGTCGCCGGCGATCCGCATCGCCTCGCGGCGCTCTTCCCGAAAGGCGAAGCCCTGGAGATAGCCAACCGCGATCACATGATGGCGGTCGGCGACAAGGTTTTCAAAGCAGGCGCGCTCGACTTCCTTCAGCGAAGGCCGTGACGCATGCTCCTCTCGGAATTCAGGACCTTCTCTTAGAATGATGATTTTGATCATTTTATTTTTGGCGTCGCTTTGGGCGGGGGCGCAAAACGCCCTTGCCGGCGGCGGCTCGTTCATCACGCTTCCGGCGCTGATCGCTGTGGGCATGGACGCCCGCGCCGCCAATATCACATCGACCGTAGCGCTCTTTCCCGCCCAGATCGTCACCGGCCTTACCGGTCGTCGGGACGCCGCAGGCCTACCCGAGCTCTCCTTCAGGAGCCTGTTCGCCATCAGCCTCGCCGGCGGCGCTTTGGGCGCGGCGATCCTGCTGGCGACGCCGCCGAGTTTCTTTGCCCGTTTGGTGCCCTGGCTTGTCCTATTCGCCACCCTCGTCTTCGCCTGGGGAAGTTTCTCCAGGCGTTCGCCGGTCGCTGGGGATCAGCCGAAGCGTCTGCCGCCATGGTTCGCGGCGCTGGCGCAGTTTTTCATTGCGATTTACGGCGGTTATTTCGGCGGCGGGATCGGCTTCTTGATGATGGCGGCTCTGGCCGCGGCGGGCCAGAATGTACGCGTCGCCGGAGCGACGAAGAATATTCTCGCCGGCGTGATGAACGCCGCGGCGGTCGCGATTTTCCTCTTCTCGCCCGACATTCACTGGCTGCAGGCCGCGGTCACGGCCGTCGGCGCCTCGGCCGGCGGTTGGGGTGGCGCAATGATGCTGCAGCGGGTAAACGAACGCGCCTTACGCCTTGGCGTTATAGGCATCGGCGCCGTTCTCACGATTGGTCTTTTTCTTCGGTCGCCTTGAGACTGGCGCCGCAATTTCGCCGCCCTATATTTCGACGACCGCTTTTGTGATATGAGGGCGGCCCGTCTGCGAGGAGGAGATCATGGCGAATAGCCAGATCGCACGTGTCGTCAGCTTTGATCGCAATGACCCGTTGTTTGCGCGCATTTGCGTGGAGGCGGAAGAAGCGATTCGGCGTGAGCCGGAGCTCGCCGTTTTTCTGATGACGAATATTTTGAATCACGAAACTTTCGAAGACGCGGTCATCTTTCGCGTGGCGGCGCGCCTCGATCACGCCGATGCGCCGAGCGCCCTGATCCGTCAGACTTTTACCGATTTCGTGCGGCGCGATTCCTCTCTTGGCGAGGCTTTTCGCGCGGACCTTCTCGCAGTCGCCGATCGCGATCCAGCCTGCCACAGGATCATGGAGCCGCTCCTTTACTTCAAGGGGTTCCTTGCGCTCCAGACCTATCGTCTGTCGCATGCGCTGCTGAGGGCGGGGCGCAAGGACTTCGCTCTCTATCTGCAGAGCCGTTCGTCCTCGGTCTTCCAGGTCGACATCAACCCGGCCGCTAAGATCGGCAAAGGCATATTCCTCGACCATGCGACGGACCTCGTCGTCGGCGAGACCTGCGTCATCGAAGACGATTGCTCGATCTTGCAGGGCGTGACGCTGGGCGGCACAGGCAAGGAGACCGGCGACCGTCACCCGAAGATCCGCCATGGCGTCCTGATCGGGTCAGGCGCGAAAATCCTGGGCAATATCGAGGTCGGCCATTGCGCGCGCGTCGCCGCCGGCTCCGTCGTTCTGGCGCCCGTGCCGAATAACAAAACCGTGGCGGGCGTGCCGGCCCGTATCGTTGGCGAAGCCGGCTGCGCCGAGCCGGCGCGGACGATGAATCAGATCATCGCCGAAAAGCTGATCGAGCCGAGCCCATAAACTTTGATTAGCCAGAGATGCGCGCACGCTTGCGATCGTGAACAACATCACTTTCGAGCGCAAATACTCAGCCTGCATAAGCTGAGTCCTGCCCTCTGGTTCCCGAAGAAGCGGCCGGAAGATTGACGCGACGGTAAGAGCGGCTTTAAAGAACCGCCAAATTAGTTCGACAGCCAGAGATTAGCGGCCGTCGATATGTCAGAGTAGAAAGCGCCGAAATATCAAAACGGGAAGGGTGGCCGAGTGGTTTAAGGCAACGGTCTTGAAAACCGTCGTGGGCGCAAGTCCACCGTGAGTTCGAATCTCACCCCTTCCGCCACCAGGTCAAAGCGAATTCCCGCAGAGGGGCGCTCTGCGGGTCGCTAAGCGTTCGGATCACCAATAGCGGCAATGGCGATGGTGGTGGCCGCCGTCCCATTCGCAATGGCTGTGGCGCCAATGAGCTTTTTCGATCTGTGATCCGCCGGCGTCGACGCCGGTCGCTGACAGCGTGAATGCGGAAGCTGGCGTCACCGCAAAGCCGACAAGCGCAGAGACCATCGCCAAAATGAACAACGATCTGAACCGCAACGCGGCGTCACTTCGATGTGATCGCGAGCGCCGGCCGTGCTGGCGCATCCTCTGGCGATCGATCAGGGACGTCGCTAATATCGTTTCGCGAGGGCAAGCCCAGAGGCGACAAGATGGCGTCCTTACGAGTCATCGCTTTGCTGTGCGGCCTCGTGACGGCCTCGTCGGCGCTTGCTCAGTTTTCCGCCATCCCGACCATGCCGCAGCCGGTCATTGTCGTTCCGCCGCCGGCGATAACAATGTGCTGTCGAGAGGAATGTCTGCCTCAGCCGTCCTGCCGCCGCGGTGAAACGTGCTTGCCCGTCTGTAACCAAAAATGCTCGCCTTGCACGTGAGTGCGGCGAGAAGATCGGACAATTTTCCGTACATCACGCAAATTGCATCGAAAACCAATATTTTCTGCCTGATCCAAGCGGCGCAATTC
This sequence comes from Roseiarcus sp., assembly GCA_030153205.1. Taxonomy (GTDB): domain Bacteria; phylum Pseudomonadota; class Alphaproteobacteria; order Rhizobiales; family Beijerinckiaceae; genus Roseiarcus. Next base: position 5,342 of record JASLHV010000271.1, read on the forward strand.
AGGGCGTACGCAATTTGTACGCATGAGGGAGGGCGGTGAAAACGGTGGCGGAAAATGGTCTTTTCAAAACGCGCCGCCACGAGATGACGGACAACGCTTCGGAAAGGGCAGAACCGGCGCGAATGAGCCGCGGCGACGGTTTGATTTGTGGAGCCAAATTTGATTTATAAAAAAAATAAAATGAAAATCGCACGGCTTTGTCGATGGCGAGATGGATTGTCCAAGGATCGCAAGACCGCCCCGCTTCGGCTGATGAGGGGCCGGAGTCGGTTTCCGAGCCGTTTATGACCTCCGAAGGAGCCAAATCTTTTGCAAGGCTCCTCACCGACAAAGGCTATGCCGTTGTCGTGCGAGTTTTATGCGACAGGGATGGAGATGAAGAAATCATCGGGCCTGCCGTCGTCGCTTGGATGAATTCGAAATCCGAACTCAGTTAGAGGGAAATCAGCGTGGGGCGGAATGTCCCGCGCGACGGCGGTTTAGCGGCGCCTCTTCGTGCTCCAGTTGAAGAATAAAGCCTGCGCCGCGGACATTCGAAATCAAGGGCGGTTCGCCATCGACGTTAATTTTCCGCCGTAGATTGCTCAAATGAACGTCGACGACATTCGTCTGCCGCCACGAATCGTGATGCCAGACATCCTTGAGCAGCGCCTCTCGGCTGATGGCTTCATTCGGATGGCGCATGAAATATTCGAGCAATTTGAATTCGCGTGGCAGCAGTTCGATCGGCTCGCCGCGCAGTCTCAGAGTATGTTCGACGAGATCCAGCTCGAGCGGACCAAAGGAAAGACGCGTGACACGCGTATCGCGCCCACGGCGAAGCAAAACCTCGACCCGAGCGATGAGTTCGCCCATCGCGAATGGCTTTACGAGATAGTCGTCGCCTCCGGCGCGAAGACCGCTGATCCGTTCGTCGATTGAAGCCAGCCCGCTCAAGATCATGATTGGCGTGGCTAAACCCTTTTCTCGCATCGCCTCGATGACCGCGAGGCCATCGAATCCATTCAGCATGCGATCAAGGATGACAAGCGAAGCGTCGCCGATGAGCGCTGCGCGCAATCCATCTTCAAGATTTCCCGCGACGGCTACCATATAGCCTTGCCGCTCCAATTCCTCACCGATTTCGTCGGCAATGAGCGGTTCGTCCTCAACAAGCAGAACGCGCAATTGCTTGCTGGACGTCGCATCGTCCAACCTGCGATTCATTTTTCCCCCAATTTCTTCAATTCAAATAAACCATTTGACCTCGGTCTCCGCTTCACAAAAACGACACGCGAAATCAAAGCTAAGTTACTGTTGAAGCCAGTACCTATTGCCTAACGCATAGGCATTCGCACACGACTCACGTCTTCCGCTAGTCGATGTTGGGACGCTCGCGCCTGAACACAAGGGCATTTTGCACAAGCCGAGATTGCTCCCTGCTTAGCTGTCAACGTCAGGACCGCGCTCACTTGTACCTGAGCGGAGCGTTTTGGCTCATGCGCGCCGCTTACGCGCAATCCTAGCGATGCGACTCAGCCGCCGAACGCTTCTCTCGGCGATCCCAAAAGTTAGAATCATCCGATCTGGCTACGTCTCGCATCGTGATGCGAAGCGAGGCGCCCCTCTGAACCCTTAGCGATTTGCCACGGAATTCGCGGGTCAAACTGTGGCGGTTTTGTCACAAAGCTGCCCAAAGTAGAGCGCCAAGCAACGCGGATATAAACTAAAATCGGTTTTATAATTTGCGGCGATTTCAGCTCTAAATACTCTTTTGCCGCGGTCTCTCAATAAAAATATTATTATTAGTGAGTAAGGCCGTGTGAAATAGGAAGTATTTCATATAAAGAATATTATATAAAATAAGTTTTATAAGCGTTATGGCGGTAATACAGGTTAAATTTATAAAAATAAACTTATAAAGTCAAATATCGCAACCATGCTGACGCCCTAATTTGTTTGACACAACGAGAATTGGGCGTATCAACTTGTGAAACGCTGAAGGTGTATTTCAGCGGACGGCGGATGTGTTCTTGATACGTGACGCTCTCTTAGCTGGGGAATTCTAGGGCGACCCGTAAGGCGTCGAATACCCAAGTAGTAGGAAGGTGTTATCGCTGTGAAGTCGCCGAGAGTACAAGACTGATTACGTAGTTCCAGCACGGTGAACTGGTCACCGAAGGTCTAAACAAGGGGAGACTAAATATGATGCTCACAAAGAGCATATTGTTGGGCTCGGCGGCAGGCATCGTCGCAGTAGCCGCGGCGCAGGCCGCGGACCTTCCGACGAGGAAGTCCGCTCCTGCTGAATATGTGAAGGTTTGTAACGTAGGCGGTATGGCCGGATTCGTCCTTCCGGGCAGCGACACTTGCTTCAAGATTTCCGGCAGTGTCGT
>JASLHV010000282.1 GCA_030153205.1 Roseiarcus sp.
CCCCGCCATGTCGAGCCCGATCGTCATCATTCCCGCCCGCATGGCCTCGACGCGCCTGCCAAACAAACCGCTGGCCCTGATTCACGGCGAGCCGATGATCGCCCATGTCTGGCGTCGCGCGATCGAAGCCGATGTCGGTCCCGTCCTGGTCGCGGCGGACGATCGTCGCATCGTCGAAGCCGTTGAGGCTGTCGGCGGGCGCGCCATTTTGACGCGGCAGGACCATGCCTCCGGCTCGGACCGGATTTTCGAAGCGGTCGGCGCCTTCGATTCGGCGCGCCGTCATTCCATCGTCGTCAATGTCCAGGGCGATTTGCCGACTATTGCGGCGGACGCGGTGCGCGCCGCGATCGCGCCGCTCGAAGACGCGGCGGTCGATATTGCAACGCTCGCAACGCCCATCGTCAGGCCCGAAGAGCGCGACGATCCCAATGTGGTCAAAGCGGTCGGCGCCGCGATCGCGCCCGGCCGCCTGCGCGCGCTTTATTTCACGCGCGCCAGCGCGCCTTGGGGCGAGGGACCGCTCCTCCATCATATCGGCCTCTACGCGTACCGACGCGAATCGTTGGCGCGCTTTGTCGCCTTGCCGCCATCGCCGCTCGAGAAGCGTGAGAAGCTGGAGCAATTGCGCGCTTTGGAGGCGGGCATGCGGATCGACATTGCGTTAGTCGATACGGCGCCGCTCGGCGTCGATACGCCGGGTGATTTGGAGCGCGCGCGGGCTATGCTCGCGCCGAAGCGGGAGCGGATATGAGCGCCATTGCTTATCAAGGCGAGCCGGGGGCGAATTCGCATATCGCCTGCGTCGAGAACTATCCCGACATGACGCCGCTGGCTTGTCCGACCTTCGAAGACGCCTTCGCCGCCATTGCCGACGGCGGCGCTGATCTCGGCATGATCCCGATCGAAAACTCCATCGCCGGCCGGGTCGCGGATATCCATAACCTTCTGCCGGCGTCCGGCCTTCACATTGTCGGCGAGACTTTCCTGCCGATTCACTTTCAGCTCCTCGCGGTCAAAGGCGCACGGATCGAGGACTTGCGCGAGGTCCATAGTCACGTCCACGCGCTCGGCCAATGCCGCAAGATCATTCGCAAGCTGCGCCTCAAAGCCGTCGTCGCCGGCGACACCGCGGGCTCGGCGCGCGAAGTCTCCGAATGGCGCGATAGCACCAAGGCCTCGCTCGCGACCAAGCTCGCCGGCGAAATCTATGGCCTGGAAACGCTCGGGGCCGACGTCGAGGACGCCGCGCATAATACGACGCGCTTCGTCATCCTTTCGAAGACGCCGCGCCACGCGCCGGCCGGCAATGGACCGCTGGTGACGACTTTTGTTTTTCGTGTGCGCAACGTCCCCGCCGCGCTCTACAAGGCGCTCGGCGGCTTCGCCACCAATAGCGTCAATATGACGAAGCTCGAAAGCTACATGATCGACGGCGAGTTTACCGCGACGCAATTTCTCGCCGACGTCGACGGCCATCCCGATGATCCGTCCTTGAAGCTTGCGCTCGAGGAACTGGAGTTCTTCTCCAAGGAGCTGCGCATCCTCGGCGTGTACCCAGCGCATCCCTTTCGCATCGAGACGCAGAAGGCGGCGGGATAGGGCTGCCGTCCCGCTATTCGTACTACGGCGGCAATGGCCCCAGCTCCGGCCAGCCATCCGCGCTCCAGTCGATCGGCGAGAACTGCAGCTTGGGCGCGCCAGCTTCTTCACCGTCGTAATAATGATAGGCGAGCCTATCGCCCTTGGCGGTTTTCACCGCTTCCTGGCCGCCAGGGCCGATGAAGCGGCCGGTCGAGGCCTGCAAGAGCGAGCCGCCGCCCTGCATCATGTCCTTGCCGTCCTTGTCGCGATAGGGACCCTCGATCCGGTCGGCGCGGCCGAAGCGCATGTTATACGTCGAGGCGATCCCTTTGCAGCATTGATCGAAACTTACGAAAAGATAGAACTTGCCCTGATGTTCGAGGATTGAGGACGCCTCGACCCCGGCGCCGTTGCGATCCGCCAGGGAAAAAACCGGCGCTCTCTCGCCGAGGAGCTTGCCGGTTTCGGGGTCCAGTTGCCGCAGCTTGATCCCTGACCAGAACGAACCATAGCTCAAAAAAGCGCGACCGTCCGACGTATTGATGCGAAACGGATCGATGGCGTTAAAGTCGTCCCGTTCATCCGATTTCAGGACCAGCCCTTGGTCTTGCCAACCTTGTCCTGGGTTGGCGGGATCGAAAGAGGCGTTGGTCATGAGTCCGATCGCGCTGGTCCTGGCGCCGAAGCTCGAGAGCGAATAGTAGAGGTTGAAAATATCGCCATGCCGGCTGACCGAAGGCGCCCAGATATTCTGTGGCCTGAAGCCGAGGACCTGTTCTGACCAGTTGGGAACGCCCTTGCCGATCGCGCCGGCGTCCGTCCAGTTCACGCCATCGGAGGAGGTCTTCACGCGGATAGCGCCGCGATAGAGACCTTGCTCGCCCGTTCCAAAAGCGGCGTAGGCGGCGCCGACCGCAATGATCGAAGGATCATGAATGCGTATGTCGCCGGAAAGTCGCGGTTGCGGATCGGCGGCCAGCGCCGCCGTCGAAACGAGCAACAAAAAGGCTACACGCGCCAGCATCATTCGCGTCCCTACTGAGGATGACAACATCAGCGCGCATGAACGCGTTCCGCGACCCACGGTCGTATCGAGATTTAAATCTGTCAAATCCGCGACACGCCATTATGGCGACATCGACCAAAACGCTGCCGCCGCAACGGTACCTTGTAGCGAGCGCCGCCGCCGCTGTTCGCAGGTTATACTGACAAATCAATGCCTTCCGTAACCAACTTAAGGATAGTGTGGTTACGATTCAAATTTTGCAGTGATATTGTTTAAATTATTAAAGAAGCAATTTTTGAGGGAATATCGGCATGGCTTATTTTGTCAGCTTCGTCGATGACCGATGGGAATACGATGAGGGGCAAGAAATTTTTCCCAGCCGCCGACCGTACTATTTGTGCCGTCGGAGGGGAATAAGGCGCGGCGTTTCAGCGTATCAATATGACGGCGGACCAAAAGATTGCGCTGCGCCGCGGTGCGTACGGCCACAAGACCGAAGCGCAGCGCAATCGCCGGTCCCGCGCTATGCGCGAGGCGGCGCGAGGCGACCATGGTATGGACAGATGAAACCATAGAACTGTTGAGGCGGCTTTGGCTCGATGGCAAAAGCGCCAGTCAGATCGCCGCGATGCTGGGCAGCGGCGTGACGCGCAACGCCGTCATCGGTAAATTCCATCGTCTTGGCTTGACAGGACGCGTGAAAAACAAGGCGCCGGCGGCGCCGCGAACCCCGCAAAGATCTTCGCAACCGCGCCGTCCCCGCATCGCTGCTCGCCCGCGCGACTGGGCTTTCCACGGAAGCGCCGCTCTGGCGCTCGCCTTTGAACCGGCAATTGAACCTGACATCGAAGCTGTTGTCGCGCCGATGTCGCTTTTGGTGACACTTGCGGATTTGAACGAAAACATGTGCCGGTGGCCGCTCGGCGATCCGACCGCCTCGGAATTCCGTTATTGCGGCCTTGGGACCAATCCTGAGGCGCCTTATTGCACGCACCACATGCTTTTAGCCTATCGGCCGAGGTCCGAATGGCGGCGCAGGCGTACGAAGGCGCGTCGCGTATTTTCTCTCGAACCGTGTTGAGCGCCTTTGCGGTTCCAAACCCGGAGCGTCGCGATCGCGCACGACATTCGTACGAAGATCAAGCGCCCCGAATGTCAAGCCTGTCAGAGATAGGACGAGGCCCAGGGCGAGAGGCGCATAAAGCGCCTCTTCCTGGAAGAGGCCGTTCACGAGAATGATCGCTATCGCGGAAGCCGAGAAGGCCAGCGCCGGCGCGCGCCACAGCTTGAACAGACGCCAGGCCGTACGCGCCATCCAAAGATAGATAGCGATCACGACAAATCCCGCTACGCCCATTTGAAACAGCAAGACGCCGATGGCGCTTTCGACGGCGACGTCGGCCGCCCCCATATGCTGGTACTTGCTCCAATCGATCGCGGCGAAATTTGTCGAGAAATTACCGCCTTGCCCGAGCGTATGGCCGATCGGATTGGCGAGAAAGCCGTTGACGCCGCCAATCAAGCCCAGGACATGGAAGTCGCCGCTGGCAAGACCCGAGTAAAAGGCGAATGCGGCATAGGCCGTCAGCGTCAGGCCAAGGCCGAGAGGCAGCAAAAACCCGATATAGAAGCGGGCGATCAGGGAGAACAAAAGCGAGAAAACCAACAGTACGAGAGCGCCCTTGGCGCCGACAATCAGCAAGAGCGGCGCGGCGGCGAGCGGCAGAAGCACGCGGCCTTGAACGGCGACGAAGGCGGTGAGGATCGCCAGAGCATAACCGAAGCTGATCGGGTGGAAATTCGGCCCCTGCAGGCGAACGACCATGATTTTAAGATCGCCAAGCAGATTGGTGTTGAATAGGGACGACATCAGGAAGTCTGTGACGCCGACGGCGACTTGGCCCGTCTCGCGCGCAACCCGTTCAGCTTCGTGCGGATCGTGCGACACGACCGAGGCCAAAGTCCAATAGGTCCATCCATTGGTCAAAGTGAGCCACCAATCGAGCGCGAAAAGCTCGAAATAGCCGCAGAAGACCAGCGCCGCCAAAAGGGCGCTGACGGCCTCGCGCATCGTAAGCGGCGTCCGGCAGGCGATGACGAGACAAACCTGAAAGAGGAGAATCGGCAGTCCGAGATTGCGCATATAGATCGCCGCGCCGCGCGCATCGATTGCAAGCCCCGCGATGAAGAACACGCCCGCCAAGGCGAGTACGCCGCTCGAAGCGATCAGGAGCCGCCAAACGAAAGGCGAAAGCCGGAGGCGCCCCAACGCCAGGCGTATCGCGAGAGTCAACCAGATCGCCACGGTCGAAATGAAATTGTAGGCCTTCATCGGATCGAGATCCGAGAAGACCGTCACTTGCGGCGAGGCCATGGCGACGAACATCGTCTGGAAGAGATAGGAGATCAGAATGATCGTCGGCGCCGCGCGCTCGAGATAGATCGCAACGAGAGACGCCGATCCGAAGGAAAAAAGAATGGCGATCGGCGGGCTGATCAAATGAAGCATGACCGGCGCCGCCGTGATCACGAAGCCGACGAGCGCGGTAAAAGCCGCTTCGAAAATCCC
>JASLHV010000294.1 GCA_030153205.1 Roseiarcus sp.
GAGCATGCGCGCAGAATCGCGTGGGCTCGCCGGCTGAAGCGCGATGCGCTCGGCGGGAAGGTCGAAATCGAATTGGTCGACGCGCATGGTACGAATAGAGCGGCGCCGTAGCCCTTCTCCCCGCCTTGCGGGCAGAAGGGACTTACGCCCTAGCTCAAACTCGCCTTGACGATCTTGTCGGGATCGCGGACCGGCTCGCCGCGCTTGATCTTGTCGACATTGTCCATACCGGAAACGACCTTGCCCCAGACCGTATATTTGCGGTCGAGGAAACTGGCGTCGCCGAAACAGATGAAGAATTGCGAGTTGGCGGAGTCTGGATCGTTGGCGCGCGCCATCGAGGCTGTGCCGCGCACATGCGGCTCGGCGTTGAACTCCGCCTTGAGGTTCGGATATTTGGAGCCGCCGGTGCCTGTGCCATGTGGGCAGCCGGTCTGGGCCATAAAGCCTTCGATGACGCGATGGAAGACGATCCCGTCATAGAAGCCCTCAGAGACGAGGCGCTTGATGTGCGCGACGTGACCCGGCGCGAGATCGGCACGCATTTCGATAACGACCGGGCCTTTGGTCGTCTCGAGCGTCAATGTATTTCCTGCTTCGGCCATGTCTCTTAGCGCTCCTGTTTTCGTTTCGGGACTGAAGGAATCGCGCGCCTATTTCGCAGCGCCCGCCATCCGCATCGTCACGATCTTGTCGGGGTTGGACACCATGCCGTCGTCGCCCGCGCCCTTCTTGATCTTATCGACGACGTCCATGCCGGAAGTCACCTCGCCGAACACGGTGTATTTGTTGTTGAGGAAAGGCGCGTCGGCAAAGCAGATGAAAAATTGCGAATTGGCGGAATCGGGGTCGCTCGAACGCGCCATGCCGACCGTGCCGCGTTTGAAGGGCGCGCTGGAGAATTCGGCGGGAACGTTCGGTAGGTCCGAACCGCCTGTTCCGGTGCCGGTCGGATCGCCGGTCTGCGCCATGAAGCCGGGGATGACGCGATGGAAGACAATGCCGTCGTAGAATTTACGGTTCACCAGCGCCTTGATCTGGGCGACGTGTTTGGGCGCAAGATCAGGCCTGAGCTTGATGGTAACTTTGCCCTCCTTGGTGGTGAGGATCACAGTATTGTCGGCCGAATCCTCGGCCAAGGCGGCTGAAACGACGAGAGCGGCGAAAGGCAAAGCCAGCGCGGCGCGGCGGCTCAATTTCATGGTGGATCCTCTTAGCGAAGCGGAGACGCCCCGGAGCGGCGGCTTGATAGCACGAGAGGGGCGAGACGCAACCTCGGCCTTGTCTTCCGGTGGGCTTGACGCCGCTTGCTTCGCCCGGCAATCAGGCCGGCCCGGCGTTTTGGCCGGCGGGGCGCCTTTGTTGAGCAATCGCTTAAAATCTATCAGCCACGCGATTGAATATGCTGGATTTCGCTTTGTCGGAGCGGTCTTCGCCGCGCTGCCTATCGAGATGGCTTCGAGTCTCTCCGGATTTTTCTGGCGGCTGATCGCTCCGTATCTCAGACGCCATCAGCGGGCGCTCGACAATCTCGCCGCTGCCTTTCCCGAAAAGACCTCGGCCGAATGCGATAAAATTGCGCGCGCTATGTGGGAGAACCTCGGCCGGACCTTCGCTGAATTCTTCCATCTCAAGGAGCTAAATACCGGCGATCGCGTCGTCCTCGAACCTTCGCCGGAATTCGCCAGCCTTCGCGCCCTCGCGCCCTCAGCGGTCGTCTGCGGTATGCACATGGGCAATTGGGAGGTGGTCGTCATCGCGGCTTTGCGTAGCGGCTTCAGGCCAGCCGGCGTCTATCAAAGGATAACTAACCCGCTTGTCGACGACTACGTTCGGCGCGTCCGCGAGCCACTTTATCCCGGCGGCTTGCTCGAAAAGTCTTCGCGGACCGCCGTCCAGTTGATGCGCTACGCCAAGGGCGGCGGCTGCGCCGCTTTTCTTGCCGATCAACGTGAAGGGCGCGGCCTGCCCACCCCCTTTTTCGGCCGGCCGGCCCCCTCGACCCCGTTCCCGGCTCTCGTCGCCGAGACCCTCGACTTGCCGCTCTACGCCTTTCGTGTGAAGCGCGAGAAAGGCGCGCGGTTCTCAATAAAGACCGAACCCGTCGCTCTGCAACGCAGCGGCAATCGCGACGCGGACGTGGCCGCGACAACCGCCGCTCTTCAGGCGACTTACGAACGCTTCGTTCGCGAAGCGCCCGAGCAATGGATGTGGGCGCATCGGCGCTGGGGCTGACCCTTCCCGTCAGGCCACGGGTCGTGCGAAAAGCGATCGCGATTTGAAGAACGCCATTTGGGGAACCTCGTGCTCCGCATTGCGACCTGGAACGTCAACTCGATCCGCCAACGGCTCGGCCAAGTGCTGACCTATTTGAAGGAAACGAGTCCGGACGCGCTCTGCCTGCAGGAAATCAAATGCCTGGACCAGGCCTTCCCGCGCGCCGAGATCGAAGAACTCGGCTACAACGTCGCAACGCATGGCCAGAAGGGATTTAATGGCGTCGCCATCCTCTCCAAGCGCCCTTTCGAGACCAAGCCCGGCCTGCCCGGCGATCCCAACGACGAGCAGGCCCGATACATCGAAGCCGAGGTACCAACTGGGAAAGGCGCGCTGCGCGTCGCCTCGATTTATCTCCCCAACGGCAATCCGGTCGACAGCGAGAAATATCCGTACAAGCTCGCTTTCATGGATCGGCTCATCGTCCACGCCAAACAACTTCTCGCTTTGGAGGAGCCGCTCGTCCTGGCCGGCGACTTCAACGTCATCCCGGAAGCGCGCGACGCGGCGAAGCCTGAACAATGGGTCAACGACGCCCTTTTTCTGCCTGAGACGCGCGCGAAATTTCGCGAGCTGCTCAGCCTTGGCTTCGTCGACGCCTTGCGCGCAACGACCGACGCGGACGGCCTTTACACATTTTGGGATTTCAAGACGTTCGGCTGGCAAAAGAACAACGGCATCCGCATCGACCATCTCTTGCTGTCGCCGCAAGCCGCCGACCTCCTAGCGGGCGTGACAATCGATAAATATATGCGCGGACTGGAGAAGGCGTCGGACCACACGCCGATCCGCGTCGATCTGACGGATTGAAACAGGGATTGCATAGCGCCGCTTTTCTGGCGTTTTCAACGAGGCTGACAGAATGCTGACCGCTGGATCCTTAATCTACTTTCTGCCTAGCATTATTGCGCTCTGCCGAAGCCATCTCTCGACCTTTGCGATCTTCCTGCTCAATTTGCTGCTGGGCTGGACGCTGATTGGTTGGATCATTGCGCTGATCTGGTCCTGCAGCGGCTATACAGCGGCCAACTATTATCGCGCCGATCCACAAATCATCGATCAGCAAGGGCGTGTTGTCGTCCGACGGTCGAGCGGGTCGTTATGGATCATCCTTATCTTGGCCATTGTGGCGATCGCGATTGTCGACAAGCATCGCCATTTCCGCGACTTGCGGTCCTTCGACAACCCATTCCCGTCGGAGGATGGCGTTCGCCTTTAGGCGCTGATCGTCGCGATCACTTTATTGATCTGCGTTCGTTCGCGGGGCCGCCGGAGCGCGAGAGTACGGGTCGGCCTCACCACATATCCAGCGCCACCCGCGCCTCATCCGACATCCGGCTCTGATCCCATGGCGGATCGAAGACCATATTGACCTTCGCGCCCGCGACGCCATTGACGGCGGCGACGGCGTTCTCGACCCAGCCAGGCATTTCGCCGGCGACCGGACAGGCCGGCGCGGTCAAGGTCATGTCGATCGTCACAAAGCGGGAATCATCGATGTCAATCGCGTAAATGAGACCGAGCTCGTAAATATCGGCCGGAATTTCCGGATCGTACACGGTCTTCAACGCGGCGACGATGTCGTCGGTCAGGCGCTGCAATTCATCCGACGCGATTGATGAAGCCGTCTCGATCGCCGGCTTGTTGGCTTGGGCCTCGGCGGCCGGACTATCGGTCATAAAGCCAGATCTCCTCAGGCGAAAAGCCGCCGCGCATGCTCTAGCGCCTCGGCCAGCGCATCGACTTCCGCCCGCGTATTGTAGAGGCCGAAAGAAGCACGGCAAGTCGAGGTGACGCCGAAGCGCGCAAGCAGCGGCATTGCGCAATGGGTGCCGGCGCGGACGGCGACGCCATAGCGATCGATGATCGTCGCGATGTCATGAGCATGGGCGCCTTCCATCGTGAAAGCAACGATCGGTCCCTTGCCTTTCGCTGCGCCAATAATGCGCAGCGAATTGATTGCGCCCAAGCGCTCATGAGCATAGGCGCAAAGATCGTCTTCATGCGCGCGGATGCGGGCGCGGCCGATCCCCTCGACATAGTCAAGCGCTGCGCCAAGACCGATCGCCTGAACGATTGGCGGCGTGCCCGCCTCGAAGCGATGCGGCGGGGTGTTGTAAGTAATCGTATCGCGCGTGACCTCGCCGATCATCTCGCCCCCGCCATTGAAGGGCGGCAGTTTCTCGAGCCATTCGCGCTTGCCGTAAAGAACACCGATCCCGGTCGGCCCGTAGACCTTATGGCCGGTAAAAACATAGAAGTCCGCGTCAAGGTCGCGAACATCAACGTCGAGATGGACGGCGCCTTGCGAACCATCGACCAGCACCGGAACGCCGCGGGCGTGAGCGACGCGAATGATCTCCTTCAGCGGCGTCACTGTGCCGAGCACATTCGACATATGAGCGATCGCGACGATCTTCGTCCGATCCGTCAGCATCCGTTCGAAGCTTTCGAGCGACAACGATCCGTCGTCGGCGACCTCGACCCATTTCATCACCGCGCCTTTGCGTTCGCGATGGAAATGCCAAGGCACAATATTCGAATGGTGCTCCATGACGGACAGGACGATTTCATCGCCTTCATGGATATGGTCGAGACCGAAACTCGCCGCCACAAGATTGATCGCCTCGGTCGCGTTACGCGTGAAGACGATCTCCTCATGCGACGAAGCATTCAGGAAACGCCGCACACTCTCGCGCGCCGCTTCGTAACCTTCCGTGGCGGCATTGGCGAGATAATGCAAGCCGCGGTGCACGTTGGAATATTCATGCTCATAAGCTTGGCGCAGCCGATCGAGCACCTGCCGCGGCTTCTGCGCCGAGGCGGCGTTGTCGAGATAGACAAGCGGCTTGCCGTAAGGCCGCTCGGCGAGGATCGGAAAGTCCGCCCGCAGCGCCTCGACGTCATAGGGCGCTACTATTTTCTGGGCGATGGTCATGAGATGCTCCCGGCGCGCACCGCCAGCCAGCCCCGCGCTTTACCGCGCAGCACTTCACGTAACGCTTCATCAGCGATGCGCTCGATCGCCTCGAAACCGAAAGCCTCGAGCAACATCGCTTCCGCCTCAGTCTCGGGAATGCCCCGCGCGCGCAAGTAAAATAATTGATCGCGATCCAGCGCGCCGACTGTAGCGCCATGGCCGCAGACGACATCGTCGGCGAAAATCTCGAGCTCCGGCTTGTTATTCATCACCGCGTTTGGTGACAACAGAATCGCCTGACTCTTCATGCCGCCGTCGGTCTTTTGCGCCCCGGGCTGAACAATCACTTTGCCTTGATAGACGCCGGTCGCCTCGTCCGCGACGATATGTTTGAAGAATTCGCGGCTCTCGCCATGCGGCGCAATATGATCGACGACCAGCGTCGTATCGGCGTGTCGTTTGCCGTCGAGCAGCGACAGGCCATTGAGCGCGATTTTTGCGTTCTCTCCGACCAGGCTCGCAAAAATCTGGCGTCGAACAAGATCGCCGTTCGAGACATAGCCAAAGGCGCGAAGCTCGGCGCTTTCGCCAAGCCGAGCCACCAAACTCTCGACATGCAGAGCGCCTTCGCCTTCGACGATCGCCGTGTGGTCCGCGACGGCGCTTGCGCCGAGGTCGAGAATTGTCGCGACGTCGCGTTGCCCCGCAGCGCCTAAGCCTTCGAAATGTTCGACCAGGCTGACGTGAGCGTTCGCGCCGATTTCAACGGCGACGCGCGACGCCAGAAATCGGTCATCGCTTGTTGTCCAATGCAGAACTTCGATCGGCGCCGACACTGTCGCGCCTGCAGCGACCGAGATGACACAACCGCCTTGCGCAAGC
>JASLHV010000344.1 GCA_030153205.1 Roseiarcus sp.
TTAGTTGGCCTGCCGGCCGACGCCTTCAACAGCTTCTACAATCCGACGATCTCGGCCTCCGGGCTCTTCGACATCGGCGTCGGCTACCAGCTCAATAACTGGTTGCGCTTCGATGTGACCGGCGAATATCGCGGCGGCTCACAATTCCAGGCGCTCGAACAAGTCGGCATTCCGTCTACGTCGACACAATTCGGCGACTTCTATCGGGGCAACCTTTCTTCTCTCATCGTCATGTTCAACGGTTACGTCGACATCGGCACATGGTATGGCGTGACGCCCTTCGTCGGCGCGGGCGTCGGCTGGGCTCAGAACCGTATCAGCGGCGTGACCGACACAGGCTTTGCCTACTCAGCGGCCAATCCGGGCGGCTCGCCTACAGGCGGCTTCTTCGGTAACGGAACGACCGACAACTTCGCCTGGGCCGTGATGGCGGGTCTCGATTTTGACGTGACGCAGAATCTGAAGCTGGAATTGGGCTACCGCTATCTCGACTACGGAAAAATCAAGACCGGCGCGTCCAACTGCTTCAACGGCACCGGCGCAGGCGGCGGCTTCAGCGTCGCGAACTGCGGCGGTAGCGGGCACTATCTCCAGACCGATCGCCTCTCTTCGTCGGATATCCGCCTCGGCCTGCGCTGGATGATCAGCGACACGCCGAGCTACGCGCCGGGCCCGATCGTCACGAAATACTGACGCTTTCTACAAGCTTCGCCTAAATCCTGCGGCGCCGGGCCTTCCCGGCGCCGCAGTCGTTTTGGCGCAATCGTTGAAACAAATTCTTTTGTTAGTCTCCGAGTTTTGGCGTCGTGGGGAGCCCCCTAGTTTAGGTCTCAAGGCGCTCGTCGACGACCGTCGCCAAATCCGATCTCTCATGAACCGCCGGCCGCGTTTTTTGTAAATCATTAAGGACAATTGTTAAGGTTAAGCGCCTGTTAGTAACTTCGTGCGATTTTCCATTCGTCGATGGTTGATGCGCCGGATAACGGCGTCATCAAAGAGGATTCCGTCGTGAGCGTATGGAAAGTCATTGCTGTCGCCGGCGCTCTCGCGACAGGGACAGGTCTTGTCCATGCCGCTGATCTTTTACCGCCCGCGATTGCGCCTGCTCATGCTCCGAGCTTGGATGCTTCGGGGTGGTACTTGCGTGGAGACGTGGGCCTTGTCACGCAAGCCAACGACATCGCGATTAGCGTAAGTCCGAACCCGCTCGCCGGCTTGCCGGCTGACGCGTTTCACAGTTTCTACAATCCGACGATCTCGGCCGCCGGCCTTTTCGACATCGGCGCCGGCTACCAAGTCAACAATTGGCTGCGCTTCGATGTCACTGGCGAATATCGCGGCGGTTCCCAGTTTCAGGTGCTTGAACAGATCGGCATTCCGTCCTTATCGAGCCAATACGCCAATTGGTACCGCGCCGACACTTCGTCCTTCATCGCCATGGCCAACGCTTATGTCGACCTCGGCACATGGTACGGCGTGACGCCTTTCGTCGGCGGCGGCGTTGGCTTCGCACAAAATCATTTCACTGGCATCGCCAACTCGTCCTTCGCCTATGTCGGCACAGGCCCTGGCCAAACGCCTCCGGGCTCCCCGGGAGGCGGCCACATGGGCGACGGCGTCAGCAACAATTTCGCCTGGGCGCTCATGGCCGGCCTCGACTTCAACGTAACGCAGAATCTGAAGCTCGAGCTCGGCTATCGCTATCTGAGTTACGGAACTTTGAAGACCGGGCCGGCGGCTTGCTTCAACGGCACCGGCGCTAACGGCGGCTTCGACACCGCCCATTGCGGCGGCGCGGCCTTTGTTGGCCAGACGAACCGTCTCGCCTCAAATGACGTTCGCTTGGGGCTGCGGTGGCTTATCAACGATATGCCGACCTACGCGCCCTCAGGGCCCGCCTTCGCCAGATATTGACGCGATTCGCTGAGCATCGCGGTTCCCCTGGCGGCGAACGCAGCGCAGCCATGCGCCGCCGATGCGACGTTGCCTTCGAGGTCTAATAGACTTAAAGCCCACCGGGTATCTCGCAATGGGAGGCTTGAGCGCTGCGGCGCGCGAGGCGCGAGACCAGAGACGGTTCCTGATGACCAATGCCGAGGCCCGCGCGCGGCCTTCCATTTTCGAAGCTTTGTGGACTTCGCCCATGGTTCTTTTGAGCCTGACGGCACTGATGTGGGGCGGCAATGCTGTTGCGGGACGCGTAGCCGTCGGCGAGATATCGCCGATGGCCCTGGTTTTCTTCCGTTGGGCTTTGGCCTGTATCCCGCTGCTTATTGCCGCTCGCCCGAATTTCAAGGAGGACCTCGAAGTCCTGCGGCCGCGTTGGCGGTACATCGCGCTGGCCGGGCTCTTCGGCTTCACAGCTTTCAATGCCCTCTTCTACCTTTCGGCGCATCGAACCAGCGCGGTCAACATCTCCATCCTGCAAGGTCTCATTCCTGGCCTCGTCGCCATTGGCGCTTGGGTCGTTTTCGGCATGCGTCTAAAGCCTCTGCAGGGACTTGGCATTATCCTGACCATGGCGGGCGTCATTTTGATCGCCGCGCGAGGCGATCTTGCCAATTTACGCGAGCTTGATTTCAACAGCGGCGACGTGATGATGATCGTGGCGAGTTGCCTTTACGCGATCTACACGCTCCTTCTGCGCCGGAGACCTGCGGTGTCGAGCATCGGTCTCTTCACGGCCATGGCGATCGTCGCTTTCATCAGTTCGGCTCCATTGCTGGGCCTCGAGATATGGAACGGCGATTTCTTCTGGCCGAGTTGGAAAGGACTGGCGACGCTGGTTTACGTCGCCCTGTTTCCCTCGCTTATATCTCAGATCTTTTTCATCCGGGGTGTGCAGTTGATCGGCCCCAGCCGCGCCGGCGTATTCGTCAATCTCGTACCAATCTTCGGCGCGCTTCTTGCTGTGGCGCTTCTCGGCGAGCCTTTCGTCGCCTATCATGCGGCGGCGCTCCTCCTTGTGGTCGCCGGCATTTGGATCGCGGAGCGGTCGGCGCGCGCTGGCGCCATTCAAACTTAAGCCTTTCCAACGTGCGACAAACACAGGAGCCAAAGAGATGGGCGCGTTCATTAACTTGAAGGCCAGCGACGGCGCCGAAATTAGCGCATGGCGCGCCGATCCGGCAGGCAAGCCGCGCGGCGGCGTTGTCGTGATCCAGGAAATTTTTGGCGTCAACCATCACATCCGCGCTGTCGCCGATTTCTTCGCCTCACAGGGCTATCTGGCGATCGCGCCCGCCCTCTTCGATCGTATCGAAAAAGGCGTCGATCTTAAATACGACGGCACGGATCGTCAGACGGCGATGGCGCTCATGGGCAAGCTCGACAGCCAGAAAATGATGCTCGACGTCGCCGCCGCGGCGCCGGTCGCCAAGGAAGGGGGAAAAGTGGCGGCGGTCGGCTATTGTCTCGGCGGCTCTCTTGCTTATTTGGCGGCGAGTCGATTGCCGGATGTCGCCGCGGCTGTCTGCTACTACGGCGGCAGGATTCTGGACTCCAAGGACGATACACCCAAAGTCCCGACCATTCTTCATTTCGGCGAGAAGGACGCGCATATTCCGATCGATCGCGTCAGGGACTTCGCCGCGGCGCATCCGGACTTGCCGGTTTATACCTATCCCGCCGACCACGGCTTCAACTGCGACGAACGCGCAAGCTACGACGCCCCGTCAGCCGCGCTCGCCCGGACGCGTACGCTCGATTTCCTCGCCAAGGCGATTGGCTGACCAAGCCGCGGTCAGATCACTTCGTCTTCATCGATCGCCTTGCCGGTATGGTCCTTCATCATTGCTGTGGCGACGAGCGTGACGATGGCGCAGCCAAGAATGAAACCCGCAATGGCCATCGAGGAATTGTACCGCCCGTAGAGCCAGATGGCGATGATTGGCGCGGGACCGCCGGCAACGATTGACGCTAATTGATAGCCGAGCGATGCGCCGCTATAGCGCAGGCGTGGCGGGAAATTTTCGGCGATCAAGGCCGCTTGCGGCCCGTAGAGCATGTCATGCGGTATGAGTGAAGCGGCAATGGCGATAAAGACGAGCGTATAGGAGCCGGTATCAAGTAGGAAAAAATAGACGAAGCCGAAGACGCCGGTGACGACGGCGCCGGTCA
>JASLHV010000352.1 GCA_030153205.1 Roseiarcus sp.
CCGTCTGCATGGCTAGATTCGGCGCGCAAAAATGGAAGCTTGGCATAGCTCTTGCTTGGCAAAGGATACAAGTTGCGGTGTTGCGGCGGCCGGAACAAGCGGTCTTCCGCCTAAGTTGAAGGGAATGCAGTCGGTTCGGGAGGCGAACGTTTCTAAAGACGGGGGCTGACCTTAAGGAGGTCCTCATGTCCATCGCAACGCGTGTGGCGTTCGCCTGTGGCTTAATCGTCCTTCCGCAAGGGGCTTATGCGGGCGACTCCCTTGCCTCCCATTGCGTCAATGTCTCGGTGCCGAAAAGCGCAATATCCGCGCGCAACGGCCGCTGGATCGAACTCACCACGGATCAGTGGCAATTCCTGCGCGGCATCTATGCGATGAATCCGCAGACGCCGCCCGGCTTGCCCTATGGCGATCACGCCGTCTTAGCGCAAATCGCCGGTGATTCCGGCGGCCTTATCTTCTTCATCGATGGCGACAAGGCCTGCACGCCAATGCCGGTGCCGAGCGAACTCGTCAGCATGATGCAAGACGTGGCCACCAACACGATCAATCACGAGGCTGGCGGCCTATAACGCGGCTTTGATGATTGTCCTCGCTTCTCGGTCATCGAGAGAGGGGAGGCATGGCGCGTGGACCAGCCCGTACTCGTCAGGGCGCGGCGCACCGTTGATCCTCATCACGGCCGCGACACGACGAGCGCTTTTCTGGGATCAGGCGTGAACCTTGCGCCGGTGCTCCGGCGTTCTATGTTAGATGCTGTTCTTAGAGGCGACAGGAAGAGCCCATGGTCGAAAAGTCCCGCTTGGACGCGCCCCCGATGCAGCCACAGCCCGAAGATTTGGACTTCGACCTCGATCGCGCTCTGAAATCCGTCGTTTCGCTTCAGGCCGCCATACCGGAAGACGCTTTTACCGCCGACATTCTCGGCACGGAGCGCGCCGGCAATGGCGTCGTGATCAAGGACAGCGGCCTTGTCCTCACCATCGGCTATTTGATCACCGAAGCGGAGAGCGTTTGGCTGACCGGCTATGACGGCCGCGTCGTTCCCGCGCACGCGCTTGCTTACGATCAAGAGAGCGGCTTTGGCCTGGTCCAGGCATTGGGCAGTCTCGACCTGCCGGCCCTGGAGTTTGGCCGGGTGAGCGACGTGAAGCCCGGCGATCCCGTCGTCGTCGCAGGCGGCGGCCGGGGACAATCGGTCGAGGCGCATATTGTCGGCAAACAGGAGTTCGCCGGCTATTGGGAATATTTGCTCGATGAGGCGGTTTTCACCGGACCGGCGCATCCGTTTTGGGGCGGCGCTGGCCTGATTGGGCGCGACGGCAAACTGCTCGGCGTCGGCTCGCTGCTCGTCCAGCAAGTGACGGAGCGCGGTCAGCACCATGACATCAACATGATCGTGCCGATCGACCTTCTACCGCCGATCCTCGACGATCTCCTCAAATTCGGCCGGGTCAATAAGCCGGCGCGGCCTTGGCTCGGCGTCTATTCCGGCGAAAGAGACGGCCGGATCATCGTCGCCAATGTCGCGGAGCAGGGCCCCGCCGCGGCGGCTGGATTACGCCAAGGCGACATCATCTCGGCGGTGCGTGATGCAAGCATCGAGGACCTCGCCGATTTCTACCGCAAGATCTGGAACTGCGGCCCCGCCGGCGTGGAAATTCCACTCGAGATCGTCCGCGACGGGCGCAGCGCCTGGGCGCGCATCAAAACCGCGGATCGCAGCAGTTTCCTCAAAAAGCCGCGGCTGCAGTAAGCTTCTCAACATGCGCTGAACGCGCATCAGCCTGCAAAATAGAGGACTCGCGCGGCGAGTCGGATGGCGTCATTCTATGTCCTCGCCGTACCTTCGCAAATCCAAATTTCCACGAAAGAGAGACGAAGATGATCGATCTCCATTTTTGGCCGACGCCGAACGGCAAGAAGGTGACCATCCTTCTCGAGGAATTGGGCATGCCTTACAAGGTCGTGCCGGTGCATATCGGCAAGGGCGATCAGTTCAAGGACGATTATCTCAAAATCAGTCCGAACAATCGCATGCCGGCGATCGTCGATCATACGCCGGCCGACGGCGGCGCGCCGATCAGCATTTTCGAATCCGGCGCGATCATGATGTATCTCGCCGAGAAGGCTGGCCGCTTTTATCCCCAGGAATTGCGCAAACGGTACGAAGTCAACGAGTGGTTGATCTGGCAGATGGCCAATCAGGGACCGAAGTCGGGAGAATGCGGGCATTTCCGGCGGCTTGGCGACAGCCAGGGCGATCAATCCTACGCCGTGCGCCGATTCACCAATGAAGTGAACCGCCTTTACGGCGTGCTCAATAACCGGCTCTATGACCGCCGCTACGTGGCCGGCGGCGAATATACGATCGCCGATATGATCTGCTACCCATGGACCGTCAATTGGCAGGCGCAGGGCCAGGACATCGAGGAGTTCAAATATTTCAAACGCTGGTTCGAGGAAATGAGCGCGCGCCCTGCCGTGCAGCGCGGCCTCGCGGTGACCGCCGGACCGCCGGAAGATCCCGATAGTCTATCGGAAGAGGAAAAGGAGCGGCGCCGGAAGCTGCTCTACAATCAGCGCGCCCGGCCAGCGCCGAAGGAAGGCGGGCTGGTTTAGCGTACGCCGCGCTTACCGCGCGTCGTGAAAAATAATGCCCAGCGTATGGCGCCGCCCTGAGCGCAGGCGGCTGACGCCGTGGCGCAGATTCACGCGATAGTTCCCCTTCGTACCTTTCACCGGCCGGTTATGCACCGCGAAGGCCACCGCGTCGCCCTGGCGCAGCGGCGCGACCCCCACCCGGCTCTGCATGCGCGGGCGCTGCTCCGTAATCACGAACTCCCCGCCGGTGAAATCGCGTCCTGGCTCCGACAGGAGGATCGCCACCTGGAGCGGAAAGGCGAGGTCGCCGTAGAGATCCTGGTGCAGGCAATTGAAGTCGCCAGGGACGTACTGCAGCAGGAGCGGCGTTGGGCGGGTCTGCCCGGCGTCATGGCAACGCTTCAGGAATTCGGCGTGCTCTTCGGGATAGCGCGCTTCTTCGCCCATCCGTTCGCTCCATTCATTGGCGACGGGCGCGAGACGCGGATAGAGCGCACCGCGCAAATCGCCGATGAGGGAGGGCAGGGGATATTTGAAGTAGCGATATTCGCCCTTGCCGAAGCCGTGCCGCGCCATCACGACATGGCTGCGGAAATGTCCTTCGTCGGGATAGAGCGCGGCGATCGCCTCGCATTCTTCTGCCGTCAGCAGCTTGTCGAGCAAGGCGCAGCCGTAGCCGTCGAGTTCCTCCGCAACCTTGCGCCAATCATAGCGGCTGACGCGCGTCTCGGCCGGCGTGACGTCGGCCCTTTGTGTCCTCGCCAGCGCGCTCATGCCGCGGCCTCCTTGGCGAGAAGGGCGCGTTTGCGCTCGACGCCCCAGCGATAGCCGGAAAGCGCGCCGTCGTTCCGGACGACGCGGTGGCAGGGAATAGCGACGGCGATGGCGTTCGCCGCGCAAGCCTGTGCGACGGCGCGTACCGCTTTCGGCGCGCCAATCCGCTTGGCGATATCAGCGTAGCTCGCCGTATCGCCCGCCGGTATTTTACGCAAAGCCTCCCACACCCTTTGCTGGAAGGCCGTGCCGCGTACGTCGAGCGGCAGATCAAGGCCGATCGCCGGCGTTTCGACAAAGCCGACCACTTTGGCGACAAGCGCTTCAAAGTCCTTATCGCCGCCGATGAGATTGGCGTTGGGGAAACGATCTTGAAGATCGCGGGCAAGCTTCTCCGGATCGTCGCCGATGAGAATCGCGCAAACGCCCTTGGCGCTGCGCGCGACCAGGATGGCGCCGAGCGAGCATTGGCCGATCGCGAACATGATATCGGCGTCGGCGCCGCCCGCGCGATACGCCGTCGGCGTCATGCCAAGCACGTCCTTGGATTTCTCGTAGAAGCGGCTCGAGGCGTTGAAGCCCGCGCCATAGATCGCTTCGGTGACCGAGCTCTTTCCGTCGGCGAGTTCCGTGCGGACGCGCTCCGCGCGATGCGCCGTCGCATAGGCTTTCGGCGTCAGGCCGGTGATCGACTTGAACAGCCGGTGGAAGTGCGATGGGCTCAAGCCTGCCTTGGCCGCCAGGGCGTCGAGGCTCGGCGCCGTCTCGGCGCGCTCGATCCGGCGGCAAGCTTCCGCGATTAGCGTGGCGTGGCGCTCCGCCGCCGGCGCTTCCGTCGGGCGGCATCTTTGGCAGGGCCGAAACCCGGCTTTTTCGGCCTCTGCTGTCGTCGCGTAAAACGCGACATTCTCGGGCCGCGGCAGCCGCGACGGGCAGGTCGGCCGGCAATAGACGCCGGTCGTCGCCACCGAATAGAAGAATTGGCCTTCGGCGGCAGGATCGCGCGCGAGCAGCGCCGTCCAGCGCGGGTCGCGCTCGATGGGGCTGGCGGGCGGGGCGGCGGCTTTGACCTTTGCTGGGGTGATCATGACGAGGCTCATTGTAGCGTTCCTTTGAGCGATTGTTGTCATGGAGATAGAGCCTTGTCGCCGCCGCCGCACTCCGGGTCTTGCTTTCAAATTCGAAGCCGAATTCTCAGCCCGCTCGCAGCAATCCGCCGTCGCAGATGATCGTCTGGCCGCTCATGTAGTCATCCTCGATCAGAAACGCGATCGCCTTGGCGACATCGTCAGCCTGGCCGACCCGGCCGGCTGGCGTGCGGGCGGCGAACGAGGCGAAGGCCGGCGCTTTCTGTTCCGGCGACAGGAAATCCCACCAAGGCGTGTCGATCACGCCCGGCGAGACGCAATTGACGCGCAGCGGCTTGAGCTCGGCGGCGAGAATTGGCGTCAGCGCCGCGATCGCCGCGTTGGCCGCGCCAATGCCCGCCGTGCCCGGCGCGGCGCCTTGCGCGCTGATCGCCGAAAGGAAGGTCAAGCTGCCGTCCTTGCATAAGGTCGGCAGCGCGGCCTGGGCGCAGGAAAATTGCGGAAAGACCTTCTCCTCGAAGCCTTTGCGTACGTCGTCGAGGCTGACGCCGGCGAAAGGCCCGACGCCGCAGCGGCTGCCAAAGGCGAGGACGAGATGATCGATTGCGCCGGCGCCTTGGAAAAAGGCGCGGACACGCGCCGGATCGGCGGCGTCGAGCGCGTGGGCGGCGACGTCGCCCAGCGATTGTTTGGCGGCCGCGAGCCTTTGCGGATCGCGTCCGGCGATCGTGACCCTATGGCCGGCGTCACGCAGCCGCCGCGCCGTAGCGAGGCCGATGCCGGATGATCCACCGAGAATGACGATGTGGTCTGAAGACAAGGGGTTGCTCCTATGGTGACGTTTGAGCAGCGAAGAGCTCGCCGCTCATGGGCTCACGTCGGCGGCGTTTGGTACGCCGCTTCGCTCCTCGCGGTGACGGAGGCGCCTCAACGTGCTTGACGACGCTTATTTGCCCCCCCCGCGATTCCGACAAACAGTTCTGGCTGTATCCTGGTATCAATCCTGCTATGATCGACTTATGAGCAGCCTTCAGAACGCCATCGAAGTCCGCCGCCGTGAGTTCGGCGCTTTCCTGCGCACCCGTCGCGAGGGCCTCGCGCCGTCGACTGTCGGCCTGCCGAACGGCTTTCGCCGCCGTACGCCGGGTTTGCGGCGTGACGAAGTTGCGTTGCTCGCCGGCGTCGGCGTCACGTGGTACACTTGGCTCGAACAGGGCAGGGACGTGCGCGCCTCGCCCGAGGTGCTGTCCGCTTTGTGCAAAGCGCTGAAGCTTGATCCGGCCGAGCAGCGTCATCTCTTCGCCCTCGCCGATCGGCCGTCGCCCGAGACACGCGCGAGCGGACCAGAAATTGTCGAAGAGCCGATCCGCCGCTTGCTCGACAGTCTCGACGGTCAGCCGGCCTATGTACTCGGCCGCCGTTGGGACATTCTTGCCTGGAACAAGGCCGCGGCGGCCGTGTTCGGCGACTACGGCCAATTGGAAGGCGACGCGCGCAACAGCGTCCATATGATTTTCGCCAATAAGGCGCATCGCCGGCTGCTTACCGATTGGGATAAACTCGCGCCGGCTTCGCTCGCGATGTTCCGCGCTGAGAGCGCACGCTACGCCGGCGATCCTGATTTCGAGCGCTTGATCGCGCTTTTGACGCGCCTGTCGCCAGAATTTCGCGATTGGTGGCCGAAACACGAAGTTCTGGCGCCCTTCGCCGGCCACAAACGCATCCGCCATCCGACGGCCGGCGTCATGGCGTT
>JASLHV010000459.1 GCA_030153205.1 Roseiarcus sp.
AGCAATGCCGGAGTCCGTTTCGATCCAAGGAAACGCGTTCTCCTGTCCAACGGCGATCAGCACGTCGTCACATTCCAACAGAATGTCGGGCTCGCCTGTCGGCGTCAAAACTCGATTGCCCTTGTCGTCTTTGGACGCCGCAACCTTCTCGAACGTCATGCCGGTCAAGCGTCCGCTCTTGTGAATAAACGCTTTTGGCACGTGATAGTTCAAAATCGGAATGCCTTCGTGGATCGCGTCTTCCTTCTCCCAGGGCGACGCCTTCATTTCGGCAAAGCCGGAGCGAACCACGACTTTGACGTCGACGCCACCCAGCCGCCGTGAGGAACGGCAGCAATCCATCGCCGTATTGCCGCCGCCAAGCACGATCACGCGCTTGCCAATCTTGCTTGTGTGACCAAAGGAGACGCTCGCCAGCCAGTCTATGCCGACATGGATATGCGCAGCCGCCTCTTTGCGGCCGGGAACGTCAAGGTCGCGCCCGCGCGGCGCGCCGCTACCGACGAAAATGGCGTCGTAACCTTCTGCGAGAAGCGCCTTCATACTGTCGATGCGGCGCTCGGCGATAAAAGAGGCACCGCCGTTAAGGATGTAACCAACTTCTTCGTCGATCACGGAGTCAGGGAGCCGAAATTTCGGAATCTGGCTGCGCATCATGCCGCCGGCCTGCTTGTCGCCGTCGAAAACGACTACTTCATAGCCCAGCGGGATGAGGTCGCGCGCCACGGTAAGCGAAGCCGGGCCGGCGCCAATACAAGCGATGCGTTTGCCATTCCTGACCGCTGGCGCCTTGGACATGAGAGCTGAAACATCGCCCTTGTAATCGGCTGCCACCCGCTTCAAACGGCAGATCGCGACTGGCTCATCCTCAACCCGGCCGCGACGACAGGCGGGCTCGCAGGGGCGATCGCAAGTCCGGCCCAAAATTCCCGGAAAGACGTTGGATTTCCAGTTGATCATATAGGCGCCAACGTAATCGCCAGCGGAAATCAACCGTATGTATTCAGGCACCGGCGTATGTGCTGGGCATGCCCACTGACAATCGACCACTTTATGGAAGTAATCGGGCTGGGAGACATCAGTCGCCTTCAAACAACTCTCCCCGGGAGTGTCATCGCTTGCCTCCCGTTCGCTTAATTTCGCGCCGAACGCTTAGTGCGCCCAGTCGGATCAATAGGTTACATGCTAGTATCAATCCATCGGCAATTGGTCGTAGTGTCAAGAGAAAACCATTGATTCGGACGCCAACAGACGGATCATCTGCGTTCAACCTTTTGCGATGCTGTAAATGTTTCTTGAGTTCACTTTATTCGACCATCCAGACGGATAAAGCCACGCGATCCGGATAACGTGCGCCGACGCCGACAAAGATGCGCCTGGTCAGGAATTGAAGCCGCTCGGCCGCCGTCTCGAAGCGCGGGACCGTTCGGAAATAGATGAGCGCTGCGTCCACTGCCTCACCCCGACGTAACCGCTCGAGCAGCGCCGGCGGCCCGTCTCGCAACCCATTGTTTTCTATGTAGACCAGCGCTCCGTCGTCCGCCTCGATCACGTAACGGGCGACGAGTTCCGTGACGCCGCTTGGCCGGATGATCTGGAAATCCGCGCCGGCGGGAAGAACCCGGCCCTTGAGAACGGACCCCGAGACGGTTCCACCGGTGATGGCGATGACGCGCCTTTGCCCGACGCCGGTTTCGCCGATCTCGATAGGAGGCGCGACAGTAATATTGAGGTCGGCGATATGCGTCAGCTCCGGCGGTGGTTGTTGAGCCATCATACTGCTCTCAGAGGGGAGATTGGGCGAATCTCAGGAAACCGTTCCTTGAATGTAGATGGCAAAGGCCGCGAGGCCTTAGATATGATTTCACGACAGCGCGTAGCCGCGCAAAAGCACTTGCCGCAAGGTCCCAACGCTACGCCTCGGTAGCCGCCTTCGTTCACATCCGGCTTGGCAGAAACGTCGCGATAACCGGAAACGCTATCAAAATGATCAATCGCAGAATATCCGCCACGATGAACGGGGCGACGCCGGCGAAGATCGTCGAGAATTTCACGTCCTTCACGACACTCTTGATGACGAACACATTCATCCCGACCGGCGGATGAATGAGGCCAAGCTCTACCGTCATCACGATGATCACGCCAAACCAGATCGGGTCGAAGCCCATCGCTGTGACGACCGGAAAAACGATCGGCACGGTTAGGATAATCATCGCCATCGCGTCCATGAGACAGCCGAGCGCGAGATACATCAGCATGATCAGCGCCAGGGCGCCGTAGGGTCCGACGCCGAGGCTGGTTAGGAATTCCGTCACTTTCTGCGGCGTCTGCGTGACGGTGAGGAAATATCCGAAGAGCAGCGCGCCGATCAGCACCGTGAAAACCGCCGCGGCGGTACGGGTCGCCTGAAGCAGAGAAGCGCGAATATCGGCCGGCGACAGGCGGCGACGCGCGACGCCAATCAGAAAAGCGCCAGCAGCGCCGACGCCGCCCGCCTCGGTCGGGGTGAAAACCCCGCCATAGAGGCCGCCAATCACCAGCGCAAAGAGCACCAGCGGCGCCCAGACATGACGCAAGGCCTCGAGACGTTGGCGCCAATCTCTTTTCGGGCCAGCGGGGAGAAAGCTCGGACGGGCGACGCCGATCGCGGCGATCGTCATCATATGCATGGAGACCGCGAGCAGCCCCGGCAGCACGCCAGCGACGAAGAGCTTGCCAACGTCCTGCTGCGTGATGACGCCATAGACGGCGAGCACCGTTGACGGCGGCAGCATCGCGCCGAGCGTTCCGCCGGCGGCAATGACTCCAGTCGCAAAGGATTGCGGATAGCGATAGCGGCGCATCTCGGGATAGGCCACGGCGGAGAAGGTCGCGGCGGTGGCGACCGACGACCCCGATATCGCGGCAAATCCCGCGCAGGCGGCAATTGTCGCAACGCCGAGGCCACCTTTCTTATGGCCGACGAAAGCATTGGCCGCGCCGAATAATTCGCGGCTGACGCCCGACGCGGAAACGAAGGCGCCCATGAGCAGGAACATCGGGATGACGCCGAACGTATAGTCCGTCACCGTCCGCATCGATGTTTGC
>JASLHV010000493.1 GCA_030153205.1 Roseiarcus sp.
CGTTCCGAGGCTAGTTGGCCTGTTGCCGGTAGTTTCCGTTCAGCGCGTGCACACGCCGGTCTTCCAGCCTTAGCCGTGGTGCGAGGTCGAAGGGACGATCCCAAGCTCTGCAACGAATGCGGCGAGGTAGGCAGAGAAGTAATGAGATGGCAGGGCTCGGGGCCTACTTTTCCTCGCCGATCTCTGCAAGCTTGTGCGCCAAACCATCCATGACGAAGGGCTTCGTCAGTAGATGCATGCCTTGAGGGAGCGCCCCTGTTCCCGTGATGGACGCTTCGGCGTATCCGGTGACAAGCAGCACTGGAAGACTCCGCCTCTTCAGCCGCGCAGCCTCCGCCAATTGTCGGCCGTTCATTCCGCCCGGCAGACCAATATCAGTGATTAAAAGATCAACCGCCACGTTCGATTGCAAAATCTTCAAGCCGCCTGCGCCGTCCGACGCTTCGATCGTGTGAAAGCCCAATTCGCCCAGCATCTCCGTCATCAACATTCTCACGCTTGGTTCATCGTCGACGATGAGCACGGTTTGCCCGGAATCGATCTGCGACGGCATAACCTCGGCGTCGACTTTCTCGGCAGCCGCTCCCTGATATCGTGGCAAGAAGATGCGAACAGACGTGCCACGGCCTATCCCGGACGATATGCTCGCTCGACCGCCCGACTGTTGAGCGAAGCCATAGACCATTGACAGTCCGAGGCCTGTGCCCTGGCCCGTCGGCTTGGTGGTGAAGAATGGTTCGAATGCGCGGCTAAGCACCGTTTCATCCATCCCCGCTCCAGTATCGGTCACGCTGATGACGACAAATTGCGTGCTACTCGGATCGCTCTCATCGAGCAGGACGTTATTCGCCCCGATCTCAAGCCGACCTCCTTGGGGCATCGCGTCGCGCGCATTGATGCAAAGGTTGATAATTGCGTTTTCAAGCTGATTGGGGTCGACGAAAGTCAGCCAGAGGTCGTCGGCGATCGCGGTCTCTATAGCAATTGACGCCCCGAGCGTCCGTTGAAGCAGGTCTTTGATGTCCGAAATGAGAACGCGGGGATCGGTTGGCTTGGGATCGAGCGGTTGTCGCCGGGCAAATGCCAATAACCGATGCGTCAGCGCCGCCGCGCGATTGGTTGCCCCCTGAGCGGCGCTAATGTAGCGGCCAAGGTCGTCAAATTTTCCCTGCGATAATCCCTTGCTCGCGAGGTCGAGGTTGCCTGCGATGCCGGTGAGGAGATTGTTGAAGTCGTGCGCGAGACCTCCAGTTAGTTGTCCGACGGCCTCCATTTTCTGCAGCTGAAGCAACTGCTCGCGAGACTCCTCCAATTGGAGTTGCGCATTGCGCTGCTCGGTCATGTCTCGGGTGATCTTGGCGAAACCGATGAGCTCGCCATTTTGAAAAATCGGATCGATGACCACCATCGCCCAGAAATGGCTGCCGTCTTTGCGAACCCGCCACGCCTCGGCGGTGAAGCGGCCAGTTTCTCGGGCTTTCTTTAAAGCAGCCTCGGGAATGCCGGCAGCGCGAGCTTCCTCGGTATAAAACCGAGAGAAATGCTGCCCAATGATCTCCTTGGCGGCATATCCCTTGATGCGCTCGGCCCCAGGGTTCCAGCTGACGATATGGCCGCTGGGGTCGAGCATATAAATCGCGTAGTCCATGACCGCTTGGACCAGAAGCTCGTAGAGCGCGGTCGACAGGGGCGAGGAAGCGTTCATGAGAGCAGGAGCGTTGGAGCGCGCTGGCGAAACGGCGTTCTCAGGCATTTGTTCAATATCCGCGCAACGCCGACAGCGATTAGCTGCCCCATCAAGCACCCCGATATCGCTCATCGATGGGATTAGGATTAGCGGGTCTGGGTTTATACGCCTGACCGTCAGCCCTCTTCAATTTCTTGCTTATCGATTTGGGCTTCCCAGGCATCGACGCCAGCGAAAAACACGGTCGCCGAAACCGCCGCAATGCTGAAAGCCACTCCGCTGAGCGCCGCCCACTCAAGACCGACGGCGCCGCTAAAGACCATGCAGCAGAAAGAAATGAAAACGATGAGAGACATCTCAGCCGATCCCCGCTCGACTGAGCCAGAAAACACGCCAGCTCTATGATCGTTCCAGTTCCGGCGAGGAATCTCTTTGGTCATTACTACCGGGCGCTCTTTGATGGAAGCCAGCTTCGTATACGCCCCCGCTGCGTTCCGCCGGTCCGGTTGAAAACACGATGGGGGGAAAGGGGAAATGGGGCACCTTTTGCAGCCTTGGCGAGTTCCTACCGGTCGTCAGATTTAATGAGGCCTGCGATCCAGTCGGATGATTTCCCCTGCGCAGTCACGCGCTGTGCTTAACTGGTCTCAGCCGGATCTCGTACACGCCTCTGGCGTAAGCGTGTCGACCATCCGGATTTCGAAAACGGGAAAAGATCCCCAATCGGCGCTAACCTTGCCGCTCTTCAACGCGCCTTCGAAGTCGCGGGCGTGATCTTCATCGATGAAACCGGCGACGGGCCGGGCGTCAAACTGAGGACGGGAAAATGAGCGACGCCGACGAAGAGCGCGACAACACACTAATTTGGATAATCGCTGTTGGGGGCGCGCTGGCTGTCCTCGTTGGCCTAGCGTCCGCGCAATACTACGGATGGCTCCGCTAGCGGCAGTAAAGTGGCCGGTCAGCGAGCGGTGAGAGACCAACGCTTCGCTCTGTTATTCTTCAAGATGGCAGCGTGAGCGGGACGACGTCTTGCACACTCAAGGTATGCGGGCCCGCTTATAGCCGACCCGGCGACGCGCCCGCAGAGGCGGCCGGGCCTTCAAACTCATAGAGAGATCGGCCCCGCCTCACTGGAGAGCGGACCCGATAGGCGCAGCGCATCCCATGAAAACGCGTCGGCCCAAGTATCAACGTGACGGCCGGCGCCGAAGCGCCAAACCAACCGCCTCGTAATGGGCGGCGTCGAATGGCGGGCGCCCGAGGCTCAAGTGAGGCGGGGCCGATTTGCTAGGCGGTGATCTCGCCGACGGCTTCGCGACTACTTACGCATCTGTTGTCCCAACTTGGGAGGCACGCGCGATGCACTGGTACGAGCGTCCGTAGGACGCGCCCCGATCCTGCCGCGCTGACGGGCAGTCTCGCCAGCTGAGGCAATGGTTTCATCATGATCACGCGTGAGGAGGCCAAAGCCGCTCGAAAGCTACTCGGTTGGTCGCAGGCTGATGTTTCTATCCCAACCCTCGTCGGCTTCGAGAGGGGCGAGAAGCTTACGAGACGAACAATGGTCTTAA
>JASLHV010000067.1 GCA_030153205.1 Roseiarcus sp.
GTTCTTTCAGATTCGCGTGAGGCCATAGCCGATGCGTGGCTTATGAAGGCCGTTTCTGAAGCCGCCGACTCGCTCGGGTTGACCTGGCGCAAGATGGCGAGCGGGGCCGGGCACGATGCTGCGCATATTTCCCATATCGCGCCGATGGCGATGATTTTCACGCCATGCCGCGAGGGGCGGAGCCATTGCGCCGACGAATGGGTAGAACCAGAGCAGCTTGCGGCAGGAGCGGCGGCAATGTTCGAAACGGTCAAGCGCATCGACCGAGCGCACGCCAGGCCTTCAACCGCGGAGTGAGCTATGGGCCGGATCTTAACGGAACAAGATATCGAGCCTGCCGTGAAGGGCGGTTCGGTCTATGCCGCCGGCGGAGGGGGTTGGGCTGATCACGGTCGCATGCTTGGCGCGGCCGCGATGCGTGCTGGAGCGCCTGAGCTTGTTTCGGTCGAAGAGCTTCCTCCAGATGCTTGGATCGCTACGGCCGCGGCGATCGGCGCGCCGGCTTCAACGACAAATTGGGAGATGCGGCCCGAGGATTATGTGAAGGCGGCGCGGCTATTGGAAAAGGAACTCGGCGAAAAATTAAGCGGCCTTATCATCGGTCAGAACGGTCGGTCATCAACTCTCAATGCTTGGCTCCCGTCGGCGGTCATGGGTTGTAAGGTCGTCGACGCGGTCGGCGATATCAGGGCTCATCCCACGGGAGATATGGGTTCGATTGGGCTTGCCGGTTCTCCCGAGCCGATGATTCAGACGGCGGCGGGAGGCAATCGCGCGGAAAATAGGTACATGGAGCTAGTCGTGAAAGGGGCGACCGCGAAAGTATCGCCCGTGCTGAGGACAGCCGCAGACATGTCCGGCGGGTTCATCGCTAGCTGTCGTAATCAAGTTCGCGCGTCTTACGTTGCTTCTCATGCCGCGCTGGGCGGAATCTCACGCGCGCTCGAGCTTGGCGAAGCGATCATACAAGCCGAGCGGAAGAGTGGACACGCGGTCATCGACGCAATCTGCAAAACGACCGGGGGCGTTATACTCGGTGAAGGCAGGATTACGAGAAAGTCTGTTGTCTACACGAAAGAAGCGTTCGATATCGGCGCTTTGACCATCGGCGAAGGCGGTCGGGCGTTCCGCCTTCATGTCATGAATGAGTATATGGCGGTCGACAACGCGGATGGGCTTCGTCTGGCGACATTCCCGGATGTAATCGCGACTCTTCGCTCGGATGGCGAACCGCTGAGCGTCGGTCAATTGAGAGAGGGCGTTGAGGTTCTCCTCTTTCACGTGCCGCGGACGTTGCTGCCGCTTTCGGCGAGCGTCAAAGACCCCAGCGTCTATCCGTTCGTCGAAAAAGCGATGGGGATCGAAATCGCACGATATGCGCTGGGCGAGCCTCAATGAGTTCCCCCATTGCGGCAGCGCGCCCGCCGCGCAATCCGAGATTTCCTATCCCCGGCGGGTCGGTTCTGCGAACCAAGGGATGGCGGCAGGAAGGCCTCCTGCGCCTGCTGGAGAATGTCCTCTGCGTTGGCGAAGACCCCGATAATCTTATTGTCTATGCAGCATTGGGCAAGGCGGCCCGTAATTGGGCTGCTCATGACGCAATCGTGGCCGCCCTCAAGACGATGAACGAAGATCAAACCTTGATCATTCAGTCGGGCAAGCCGATCGGCATTTTGAAGACTCATGCGCAAGCGCCGTTAGTGCTGATGGCGAATTGCAATCTTGTCGGACAATGGGCGAAGCCAGAGATATTTTACGAACTCGAGAAAAAAGGCCTGATTTGTTGGGGCGGTCTGACCGCAGGCGCTTGGCAGTACATTGGCGGCCAAGGCGTCCTGCAAGGAACTTACGAGATATTTATGCGCGTCGCGGAAAAACGGTTCGACGGCGATCTACGCGGGAGGTTTATTCTCACGGCGGGGCTGGGCGGCATGGGCGGGTCGCAGCCGTTGGCGGGCAGGATGGCTGGAGCAGCGATTCTCTGCGTGGAAGTCGATCCGGAAAGGGCGCGCAAGCGTCAAGAGATCGGTTATCTTGAACATATAGCGCCCGATCTCGATACTGCGCTCTCGTTGATTTCCAGAGCGCAACAGTCGGGCGAGGCTATATCGATTGGCGTCATTGGCAATGCAGCTAACATTTATCCGGAGCTCGTTCGAAGGAAGGTGACGCCCGACATCGTGACCGATCAGACCGCCGCGCATGACCTGATCCATGGCTATGTGCCGAGCACATTGTCCTTGGAAGAGGCGCGCGTTTTGCGAAAAACTGATCCGAGACGCTTAGTTTCGGCCAGCCGCGCATCGATAGCCGAGCACGTTCGCGCGATGCTCGAGTTTCAACGTCGCGGCGCTGAGGTCTTTGACAATGGAAATTTGATTCGAACGCAGGCTCGCGAGGCTGGCGTCAAGGACGCTTTCGATATCCCAATCTTTACAGAAGCGTATCTTCGGCCGCTTTTCGCCCGCGCCGTCGGACCGTTTCGTTGGATGGCGCTCTCTGGTGAACCAGCCGACATCGCCAGAATAGACGATCTTGTCCTTGAGATGTTTCCGAACGATCGCATCGTCGTGAACTGGATCCGACTTGCCCGAATTCATGTCCCGTTCGAAGGACTGCCAGCACGTATTGCATGGTTAGGGCACGGAGCACGATCTGAACTCGCGGTTGCCGTCAACACGCTCGTCGCCGAGGGTGCGCTCGCTGGTCCAGTCGCCTTCTCTCGGGATCATCTCGATGGCGCTGCGATGGCTCACCCAAACATTATGACCGAAAATATGAAAGACGGATCCGACGCGATTGCAGATTGGCCGCTACTCGACGCGATGACCTTATGCTCATCAATGGCCGATCTTGTGGCGATACATTCAGGCGGCGGCGGTTACGCGGGCTACATGACGAGCGCCGGCGTGACGCTCATAGCGGATGGTTCTATGTCCGCGGCGGAGCGCCTTTCTCAAGCTCTTACCAACGACACCGCTCTTGGCGTCATGAGATACGCTGACGCTGGATATAGCGAGGCGTTAGACGAGAT
>JASLHV010000073.1 GCA_030153205.1 Roseiarcus sp.
ACTCGCCCGTTTTCACATCCGTCGGCTGGCGGCCGAAGCCGGTAAAATTCGGATCAGCCTTGCCGCGCCTTTCCTGCGGGCTGTTGTAGAGCCCGGCCGCGTCCGCCTGCCAGATTTCGACGAGAGCGTCCTTCAGCACGGCGCCGGCTCCATCGTACACGCGCCCAACGATCGTGATCTTTTCGCCCTTAGCGCCGCGGCCGACCATGGACCTGCCGAGGTCTTCGGGATAGACGCCGTCGATGCCGGAATAGTTCGGCGTCGCGCCGATGTGGATATACGGCCCTGCGGTTTGGGAAGGCGATTCCTTGAGATGGTCGAGTTTCTGAACCATCAATTGCCCTCTTTTTTGTTTTCGAAAGGCGTCGAGCGGCGGCCGCGCAACACAATGTCGAATTTGTAGGCGAGCGAGTCCATATGCGTTGAATTGTTGCGATCGAGCGCGGCGACCAATTGTTCGAGCGCGGCGCGATCAGGAATTCCCGTCGCGATCGGACATTGCCAGATCATCGGATCGCCTTCGAAATACATTTGCGTGACCAGCCGTTGCGTGAAGGCGTGGCCGAAGAGCGAAAAATGGATATGCGCCGGACGCCAGTCGTTGACGCGATTCGGCCAGGGATAGGCGCCGGGCTTGATCGTACGGAACCAGTAGCGGCCCTCCTCATCGGTGATGGTGCGCCCACAGCCGCCGAAATTCGGATCGAGCGGCGCGGTATAGGCTTCTTTCTTGTGGCGATAGCGCCCGCCCGCATTGGCCTGCCATATCTCGACCAGCGCGCCGGCGACGCCGCGCCCGTTCTCGTCGAGCACGCGGCCATAGACATTGATGCGCGGCCCGATCGCCTCGCTGTTCTTGGCGTAGTTGCGGATGAGATCGTTGTCGCGTTGGCCGAGAATATTGTGCCCGAAGACCGGGCCGGTCATTTCGGAGATCGTATTCTCGAGAGACAGAAGCGCGAAGCGCGGCGAGCGCAGGAGGGAAGTCTTGTACTGCGGCGTCAGCGGCGGCGGATGCCAGCCGCGGTCGCGTTGATAGAAGGCGCCCCTGTCAGTCATTCTTGTGGCCTCCCCACTGAATTGGTCATACCCGCAGTCAGGGCGCTAAAGCCTCCGCCCTATGCGAATTGAAGACGATGAAGATGAGATCTGCTCCCGGCGCATCGATGAGGCTCTGCTGCGTCATCGCGAATCCCCTCGACCAAAGTGAATCACATCCAACGACCCATGTCCTCCCTTTCGCCGGGTTCTCGCGACCGTGTGAAATGAAAGTCAGCGCCGATCGCAGCCGGCGGTCTTATCCCCAGCCCTTGCCAGGGGTTTGCCGTTGACGAAGACATTCGAGGCGCCGCTGACGACCGCGCCGCCGCAGCCTGTCTGGCCGCCGACGGTCACCGCCGGTTTGCCGTTGATGAAGACATTGGACGATCCTTCGACGAGCGGCGCGCCGCCCATCGTCGCGTCGCCCTGACGGGCGGCGGAAGAACCGCCGACCGAAACATCCGGGCTGCCTTGGATCACCGCGCCGGGCGCGTTCTGCGCTTCGGCGCTCGCTGCGGCCAGGAACGCCGCCGCCGCTACGATCAAATATCCGCCGCTCCGCATTCTTCCATCCGAGTTGAGGCGAAGAGGCCGCCACTCTATCAGGTTTCGGCAAAGCAATGGACGATCCCCGCAACCAACGCGCCCTGGTCATCGGCGCGGGCCCGGCCGGCCTGATGGCCGCCGAGACGCTGGCGCAAGCCGGTGCGCGTGTCATCGTCTTCGATCATGCGTCTTCGCCGGCCCGCAAATTTCTCATGGCCGGGCGCGGCGGTCTCAATCTCACCCATTCCGAGCCGCTCGAGCGCTTCCTGTTGCGGTACGGCGGCGCGGCGGCGCGATTGCAGCCGGCGATCGCGGCTTTTCCCCCTGAAGCGATGCGGCAATGGTGCGAGGAATTGGGCGAGGCGACGTTCGTCGGATCGAGCGGTCGCGTCTTCCCGAAGAGCTTCAAAGCCTCGCCGCTGCTGCGCGCGTGGCTGCGGCGGCTGGCGGCGTTGGGCGTCGAATTGCGCTCCCGCCATCGTTTCTGCGGCTTCGATGGCGAGAATGGCGTGATTATCGAGAACGCCGATGGCCGCGCGGTCTGGCGCGCCGAGGCTATTGTCCTTGCCTGTGGCGGCGCGTCCTGGCCGAAGCTTGGTTCAGACGGCGGCTGGATCGGCGCGCTACAAGAAAGGAACGTCGCCGTGGCGCCGCTGCGGCCGGCCAATTGCGGCTTTGCGGTTTCGTGGTCCGAGGATTTCAAAAGCCGCTTTGCGGGCGCGCCGCTGAAATCGATCGCGCTTAGCGCCGACGACATGCACGTTCGCGGCGAGGCGATGATCAGCGCGATGGGCGTCGAGGGTGGCGCGATCTACGCGCTTTCCGCGCGTTTGCGCGACGCGATCGAGGCGACAGGCGGCGCCATCGTGTCGGTCGACCTGAAGCCCGATGTCGATGAACCGACGCTCGCAGGGCGTCTCGCCAAGGCGCGGGCGGGGCAATCGCTCTCGACGCTGCTGCGCAAGGCGGCGGGCCTGTCGCCCGTCGCGGCGTCGCTGGTACGTGAGGCCGGGCCGCCGCCGCGCGAGGCGGAGGCGCTGGCGAAGCGCATCAAGGCTCTGCCTTTGTCGCTCACCGGCGTCGCGCCGATCGCTCGCGCCATCTCCAGCGCCGGCGGCATCGCCTGGGACGAAATCGACGAGAACTTCATGCTGCGGCGCCTGCCGGGCGTGTTCGTCGCCGGCGAGATGATCGATTGGGAAGCGCCGACGGGCGGGTACCTGCTGCAGGCGTGCTTTGCGACGGGGAGAGCGGCGGGGCTGGGGGCTGCGGAGCGGGTGGCTGGAAGAGCAGTTACGTCCGACGCTACGCTTCCCACGGATTGACGAGATCGACGTTCAGATACTCGAAGTCGCGCATATTCCGCGTCGCCAGTGTCAGCGCGCGAACGACTGCCGTTGCGCCGATGATCGAATCAAGCGGTCCAATCACTCTTCCTGTCGAAGCCAACGCCCCGCGCACTCGTCCGGCCGTCTCAGCAATCCCTTCGTCAACGGGAATAATTCGATCGGCAAAACTTTCTTTGATAGAGCCAAACCAAGCTTCCAGTCGTCCGCGACGCTTGACATCGGCCATGCGCGCCAAACCAAAAGCGACTTCATGCAGCGAAACCACGCTGAGCCAGAACTCCTCGCGCCGCGCCAGAAAAGCCTCAACTCTATCGGACGGTTTGGTTTTCGAGAGTTCAGAGAGGACATTGGTGTCGAGTAGAAATCCTCGCATTTGCTCCTCGGATCATTCCTCGGCGAACGGGTCGCCGCGATGATCCGCGCGACTTGGCAATTCGATTTCGGCGCCGCGCGGCGCCGTCTCGATAAGAAATTGGCCAAGATCGCTCACCGGCTGAAGCCGCTCGAAATCGGCCGCGGAAACTACGACACACGGATCTTGAGCTCCGATGGTCTGAGGCTTGCCTTCGCGCGCCAGCCGAAGAATCTCCGAAAGTTTCGCTTTTGCCTCGGGAACGGTCCACGGCCCTCTCGGCAGATGTACTGTCGCAATGAAACCGCGGCTTATATCCGACAGCACGTCGTCCAGGGCGCTCCTCTCCGGAAATCCGGCTTTTTGAACCGCTTCGATATAATCGTCGACAGTCATACCATCGACGTAGAGTTCAAAACGCCTGGCGGACGAGCCACGTTTAGGATTGTCGCGGATGAGTTTGTGGATCACCGCGGCCCTATCAACCACGCCGCGATCATCTTTCGGATAAACCGGCTTGCCGCTGATGCCTCCCGCCGCCCAACGCGCGCGCGAGACAGCGCCAGAGCGCTGTTCGTTAGCGCCCGCAATCGCTGACCGAGACGTTTTCGGCATAGTGAAAGACCCGCGAACAGAACTTATGGACTAGACTACTCTAGTCCATTTTCTATTTGGGAGCCAGCGTCTCTCGCGAGCTACTCCGCGGCCGACCTGATCTCCGCCTCGTCGCCCTCCACCAGATGCGGCCGCCCCGCGGCATGCGCCTGCGCTGCGGCTGCACGGTGATCGCGGGCGATGAAAGTGTAGACCGCCGGCGTTACGAAGAGGGTGAAGATCGTGCCGATCGCCATGCCGGCGAAAATGGTGAGGCCGATTTCGAAGCGGCTCTTGGCGCCGGCGCCGGCGGCGAGGATCAGCGGCAGCATGCCGACGACCATGGCCGCCGTCGTCATCAGGATCGGGCGCAGGCGCACGCCGGCGGCATGTTCGATCGCCTCGCGGCGGCTCATGCCCTCTTCCTCCTGCATGCGATTGGCGAATTCCACCATCAAGATGCCGTGCTTGGAGATGAGGCCGATCAGCGTGACGAGACCGATCTGCGAATAAATATTGATGCTGGTCGCGCCGAAGACGCTGCCGATATTCAGCGGCAGCAGCGCGCCGAACATTGCCGTCGGCAGGGCGATCAGAATGATCACCGGATCGCGGAAGCTTTCGAACTGCGCCGCGAGCACGAGATAGATGACGATCAGCGCGAAGATGAAGGTGTAAACGAGCGCGTCGCCTTCCTGCTCATATTGCCGGCTGTCGCCCTGGAAATCATAGGTGAACCCTTCCGGGAAAATCTTGGCGGCCTTTTCTTTCAAGAAATCCAAGGCTTCGCCGAGCGTATGACCGGGGAAGGGCACGCCGGATAAAGTCGCCGAATTCAACTGCTGGAAGCTGGTGAGCGCGTTGGGCTGTACGTTTTGTGAAATGCTCGCCACGGTCGACAGAGGCACGAGTTCGCCGTTGGCGGCGCGCACTTCGTAACGCATCAGCCAATCGGGCGTCATGCGATATTCGCGCGGCGCCTGCGGGATGACTTCGTAGCTGCGGCCGTAGAGATTGAAGCGGTTGACGTAATTGCCGCCCAGAATCGTCGACAGCGCCGTGCCGACATCCTGCATATTGACGCCGATGCGGTTCGCCTTATCGAAATCGATCTTGAACTGGTACTGCGGCGTGTCGAATTTCAGATCCGTGTCGGTGAAGAGGAAAAGCCCGCTGTCCCGCGCCTCTTTCTGCATCTCCGCCGTCACATTCGCCAGCGTCTCGAAATCGCCGGTCGAGCGAATGACGAATTGCATCGGCGGCCCGCCCGTCGAGCCAGGCAAAGCCGGCGGCGAGAAGGCGAGAAGCTGCGCGCCGGCGATCTGCTGCATCAAAGGCTGCATCACCTGCAGCAATTCCTTGGTGGAACGCGCGCGCTGATCCCAGGGCTTGAACAAAATGCCGGTAAATCCCTGACGCACGCCGGCAAAGCCATTGATGACGAAGAGATGGGCGAATTCCGGGATCTGCGAAATTTTGTTGTAGAGCGCGCCGGTCGCGTGTTCGAGATAGTCAAGGTTCGAGGATTGCGGCGTCTTGACGAGCGCCAGCGCGATGCCCTGGTCCTCTTCCGGCGCCAATTCCTTCGGCGTCGAGACATACATTATGCCGTTCAGTACGAGGACGCCGGCCAGGATGAGGACCGTCAGAGCGCGGAAGTTCAGCGTGCTTTCCAGACGCCGCTCATAGGCGCGGCGCAACCGATCGAAGATGCGATCGAGAAAGGCCGTGAAGCGGCCATCGCCGGAATGCGGCGTCAGCAGCTTGGAGCACATCATCGGCGACAAGGTCAGCGCGATGAAGCCCGAGACGACGACCGAACCCGCCAGAGTAAAGGCGAATTCGCGGAACAAGGCGCCGGTGACCCCCGAGACGAAGCCGATCGGCGCATAGACCGCGGCGAGCGTAATCGTCATCGCAATGACGGGCAGCGCAATCTCGCGCGCGCCTTTCAAGGCCGCGTCGAACGGCGTCAGACCTTCTTCAATATGGCGATGGATATTTTCGACGACGACGATCGCATCGTCGACGACGAGGCCGATGCCCAGCACCAGCGCCAGCAACGTCAGAAGATTGATGGAATAGCCGAGCGCCAGAAGCGCGATCATCACGCCGACAAGCGACAAGGGGATCGTGACGATCGGGATGATCGTCGAACGGAAATTGCCGAGGAAGAGGAAGATGACGACGATGACGATACCCGCCGCCTCCACCAAAGTCTTCGCCACTTCCCAGATCGAGGCGCGGATGAATTCGGTCGCGTCATAGGCGATCGCGCCTTTGAGTCCGGCCGGCAATTGCTTTTGGATATCGGGGAAAGCCGCGCGCACGTCGCTGATCACGGTGAGCGGATTGGCTTCAGGCGTGGCGTAAACGCCGATGAACACCGCCTTCAGCCCATCGAATACGGCGGAAGAATCGGAATTCTCAGGCCCGAGTTCGATCGTCGCGACATTGCCCAGGCGAATGAGCGCATCGCCGCGCGCCGCGACGATAAGCTGACCGAAGGCTTGCGCATTGTCGAGCGAGGTCAGGGCGTTGACGCTGACCTGCGTATAGTCGCTCTTGATCTCACCGGCGGCGGTCGTGAAATTGTTGGCGGCGAGCGCCCGCGAGACATCGCCCGGCGTGACGCCGAGGGCCGCCATTCTCACGGGATCGAGCCAGATGCGCATCGCGAAAGTCTGGCCGCCGAGAATCTGCGCCTGGGCGACGCCGCTGATGGTCTGAATGCGCGGCTGGACGACGCGGCTGAGATAATCCGTGATCTGCGAACCGGTCATGACCTTCGAGTTGAAGGACATGTACATCAGCGCATAGCCCTGCCCCGTCTGTTTGACGACGACGGGATCGTTGGAATCGCGCGGCAATACGCTGCGGACTTGATTGGTCTTGGCGAGAACGTCGGCGACGGCGCGATCAGGATTGGCGTCGAGCCTGAGGTTCAGCGTAATCGTCGAGACGTTCTGCTGCGAATTCGAAACCAGCGTATCGATGCCGTCGGTACTCGCCACCGCTTGCTCGATCGGCGTGGTGATGAATCCCTTGATCAGATCCGCGTTGGCGCCTGGATAGGTCGTCGTGATCGTGATCGTCGTATTCGACATTTCCGGGAATTGCCGGACCTGCAGCTTGAAAATGGCCATGGCGCCGACAAGCAGCACCAAAAGGCTCACGACGGTCGAAAGGACCGGCCGTCGAATGAAAAGATCGGTGAAGCTCGACAAGCTTTTATCTCTTTAAGGCTTCGGCAAAGGCGTGCGCGGCGGCAAGGCGTCGGGATTGTCGACAGTCACCGGGAAATTGGGTTGCAGCTTGATCTGCCCCGAGGTGACGACCAATTCGCCTTCCTGAACCCCTTCGAGGATCGCAACACGCTCGCCCTTGGTGGCTCCGACTCGTACGAAACGACGCTCGACGATGAGATTGTCTTTCTTGTCCGCCGTCGCCGCTTGCGCTTCGCCCTCTTTCGGCGGCGCCGGCTTCACGACGAAGACATTATCGCCGTAGAGGCTGTAGACGATCGCGGTGCGCGGCAAAGTCAGCACTTCCTTCGGCTCCCCGGAAGCGACATCGACCTGGGCGAACATGCCCGGCAGGAGCTTGTGGTCGGGATTGGCGAATTCGGCGCGTACGAGCACGTTGCGCGTATCCTGACTGACCCGCGCGTCGATCGCGCCGATCTTGCCGGTGAAAGTCTGATTGGGAAAAGCGTCGACCGTCAGCCGCGCCTCTTGCCCGAGCGCCAGAGTCTTCAGCGATTGTTCGGGCGTCGAGAAATCGACATAGATCGGATCGAGTTGCTGCAGCGTCACCATGCTGAAGCCGACGGCGACATATTGGCCGATGTCGACCTTGCTGATGCCGAGCCGCCCGGGGAAAGGCGCGACGATGGTCTTTTGCGCAATGATCGCCTTGGTGCGCTCCACTGAGGCCGCCGCCGAATCGCGCGTAGCGAGAGCGGTGTCGACCTGCGCCTTAGCCGTACTGCCGCCGACGACAAGCTGCTGCTGACGCTCGAGCGTCACATCTGCATTGCGGAGCTGCGCCATGCCGTTCTTCAGATCAGCCTGATCGACGGAATCGTCGATATCGACCAGCGGCGCGCCGACGGCGACATCGTCGCCGGATTTGAAATGAACGGCTTTGACCACGCCGGCGATTTGCGGCGCGATATCGATGCCTTGGTAGGCGTGCAGCGTACCGATCGCCGGCAAGGACGGCGCCCAGGTCTCCTTCGTCGCTTTCTCGGCGGTCACCGCCGTCGGCTTTGGCGTGAAGGCGGCAGCAATAAAGCCCTTCACCATTTGCGGCTTGATGACGAATTGGAAATAGTAGAGGCCGCCGGAGACGCCGACCAAGACGACCAAAGTGAGAAGGAACACGACCGGCCGACGCACGCGCAAAGGCATCAGGCGCAAGACGAGGAAAAGCGCCAGCAGGCCCGCGACGGCAAAAAACACGGGCGCATGAACCGGGATTTGGAACAGGCCCGCCAATTCGCCCGCGCCGGCCGCAGCCGTCAGCGCGATCAGCGCCACGAGAATCCGATTCATGCGACGGCGGTCCTTTTCGTCCTGACGAGCGCGCGTCGCGCTTCAACTTTCTGTGATTTGCCGCGCTCATATAGTGCGTACGACGTGAGATCGACAAGGGCCTTGGTCATTGATTTAACACCGATGAACCCGATCATTTTGGTAGTAATATTCGCCGCGACCAAGTGCTATCGACTAAGGACGATCGAACAAGGCGCGAAGTGACAGCCGATCGGAAATATTTCGACTCGCCTATGCGCGCCGCACAGACCGACCCCGCGAATCTTATCTCTGCGCTTGATTGACCGGCGCCGCGGGAGCCCTCAAACTTTCCTTCCCACCCAAAAGGATCGACACAACAATGGCCTCGACCGCCCCGACAAATGCGCGCCTCGCTATTCCCGACCTTGCCGGCAAGGTTGTCTTAATTACCGGCGCCTCGACGGGCATTGGCGCGGCCGTGGCGCGCGCCTTCGGCGCGCAAGGCGCGCGCGTGGCAATCCACTATCATTCGAGCAAGAATGAGGCCGAGGCGGTCGCTCGCGATCTCGGCGGCGAAGGTCCGAATGTGCTGCTCGTCAAAGGCGACAGCGTCGATCCGATACAATGCGCGACGGTGGTCGAAAAGACCGCCGCGCATTTCGGACGTATCGACGGCTTGATCAACAACGCTGGATTGATGCTCGGCCGCGTCAATTCTCTCGAGGCGACAGACGAACATTTTTCGAGCGTGCTCGACCTTAACGCCCGCTCGGTCTGGGCGACGACGAAAGCCGCAGCGCCCTGGCTGAGCAAACAAGGCGGCTTCGTCATCAACACGACGTCGATCGCCGCGCGTAACGGCGGGGCTGGCGGGGCCATGCTCTATGCCGCAGCCAAGGGCTTCGTTTCGACCTTGACCCATGGTCACGCCAAGGAGCTGATCGGCAAGGGCGTCAGGGTCAATGGCGTCGCGCCTGGCGTGATCACGACGCCGTTCCACGAGCGCTACTCGACGGCCGAACAATTGGAGACGATTCGTCTCGGCATTCCCGCGCAGCGGCTAGGAACCGCCGAGGATTGCGTCGGCGCCTATCTCTTCCTCGCGTCAGACGCGCTCAGCGGCTACATCGTCGGCCAGATCATCGAGGTCAATGGCGGCCAGTTGATGCCTTAGCGCTGCGGCTGCCAGATAGATCGTGAAACCCTTGGCTTTCCGCGCCAAGTCCCAACACGACGCGCTCATCGGGCCGTGGAACCCAGCGCGTGCGCAAGAAGTACGGACAGCGCATGCGCCTCGCCGAAAAGGTAGGTAAGAGCGCCATGCGCCACGGCGACGCCCAATGAAATCGTGTTGGGCGTGAAGACGATCTCGACGATCGCATCTCTGATCGCATCAAATACGGCATCACAAACTCTCAAACGCTGGTTCTTTGAGGGGACAGAAGATTACACATTGTGCTTTCGTTAAAGCGAATCGCTGAATCGCGGCATGCGCGCGAGACTGCGCTATGCAGCCATAATAGAAACGCCGCCCTGCGGCGGCGTTCTCTTGCTTAGGCTAAGGGCTGGCGCGCGTCCTGAGACGCTATTGCCGATATTGCTGGATGCGCGTCGTGCGCAGGCCGGCGAGACCATGTTGGTCGATCGACATCTGCCAGCTCAAAAATTCGTCGACTGTCAATGTATAACGGCTGCAAGCGTCTTCGAGAGACAGCAAGCCACCTCGCACGGCGGCGACGACTTCGGCCTTGCGGCGAATGACCCAACGCTTGGTGGAGGGCGGCGGCAAATCAGCGATCGTCAGCGGACTGCCATCAGGCCCGATGACGTATTTCACCCGCGGGCGAAGCGCTTCACTCATTTTACTCTCACTAACCAGGCACGGGACCTATTGCCGGTAATGTAAACGCGCTGATTTAAGATTTGGCTAAACGGGAAGGATCGATTTCCACTCAAAAATGTCTCAAAACGTGCTGAAATATTGAAGGTTTCTTACCAAGCCTTTGAATTGTCGCCGCCGCGCGGCCGAAATCTATGCAAGATGACGCCTACGGGCTCGGCGGTTCCTGGCGAGAATGATACCGGCGCGATCGGTCTCATCCGGGCCTTTATTCCTTGCAATGAAGCGGGAAATGTCCATTTTGGCGACCGAAGCCCGCATGGGTCGGGCGCTTTTAATCGATCATGACCGCCGCACTCACGCTAGAAGCCGCCGCCAAGGGG
The DNA here is from genome assembly GCA_030153205.1 of Roseiarcus sp. Classification (GTDB taxonomy): domain Bacteria; phylum Pseudomonadota; class Alphaproteobacteria; order Rhizobiales; family Beijerinckiaceae; genus Roseiarcus. Next base: position 10,623 of record JASLHV010000073.1, read on the forward strand.
GCGCCGCTGAACAGCCTCGGCCTCGCCAAAAGGCCTGAGGAGACGCGCGTCGTCGTCGCGATGTCGGGCGGCGTCGATTCGTCGGTTGTCGCAGCCCTGCTCGCCGGCGAAGGCTATGACGTCATCGGCGTCACCTTGCAGCTCTACGATCACGGCGCAGCGATCCACCGCAAGGGCGCCTGCTGCGCCGGCCAGGACATTCACGACGCCCGCGATGTCGCGGCGCGGCTTGGCGTGCCCCATTACGTGCTCGATTACGAAGCGCGGTTCCGCGAGAAGGTGATCGAGCCTTTCGCGGCGAGCTATATGGCCGGCGAGACGCCGATCCCTTGCGTCGCCTGCAACCAGAAGATCAAGTTCGCCGATCTTTTCGAGACCGCCAAGGATCTCGGCGCCGATATTCTGGCGACCGGCCATTATGTCGTCTCCAAGCCCGACGGGGCCGGCGGCCGCGCCCTGCACCGCGCCGTCGATCCCGACCGCGACCAGAGCTATTTCCTGTTCGCCACGACGCGCGAGCAGCTCGTCATGCTGCGCTTTCCGCTCGGCGGCATGCCCAAGGCGCGGGTGCGCGAACTTGCCCGCGCTCAGGGCTTGATTGTCGCCGACAAGGCGGACAGCCAGGACATTTGCTTCGTGCCGGCAGGCCATTACAGCAGAATGATCGAGAAGCTGCGGCCGGAAGCCGCGGCGCCGGGCGAGATCGTGCATATCGACGGCCGCGTTCTCGGACGCCATGCCGGCATTATACATTATACGATCGGCCAGCGCCGCGGCCTTGGCGTCGCCGCCGGCGAGCCGCTCTATGTGGTGGCGCTCGACGCGGCCAAGGCCCGCGTCGTCGTCGGCCCGCGCGAGGCGCTGGCGACCGGTCGCATCAGGCTGCGCGACATCAACTGGCTCGGCGACGGCGCCCTTGCCGATCTGCCCGCCGAAGGGCTGGAGATCGCCGTGCGGGTCCGCTCGACCCGCGAGCCTGCCCCGGCGCGGCTCATGCCGAGCGGCGAGGTCGAGATGTTCGACCCCGAGACGGGCGTCTCCCCCGGCCAGGCCTGTGTGTTCTACGCTTCGCGCGATCCGCAGGCGCGGGTGCTTGGCGGCGGGTTTATTCGGGCGGCGTAAAAGCCGCCGCGAATACCCAGGCCCTGGCCTCGACGACCTCGTGGCCGACGGACTGCGGAAAGAACGGCGCTAAAGTTTTCAGAAGCTCGGCCCGAAAAGCTTCGACACGCTCCCCCAAAACCGCCGGCGAACTGGTCGACCGGGTCAGCGCCCTTTCGAACAAAGCGTCCGGCGTAATCTCCTGGCTATGGCTGACCTTGATCT
>JASLHV010000168.1 GCA_030153205.1 Roseiarcus sp.
ATCGACCCGAAAAGCGGGCGCGTGCTCGCTTCCATCCCGGCGCCGGGCAATGGCGGCGATTCAGGTCTCGCCTGGGCCGAAGGTACGCTCTGGGTCGGCGAGTACCGGGCGCGGAAAATCCATCAGATCGATCCCGAGACCGGCAAAGTTCTGCGCACCATCCAATCCAACCGTTTCGTGACCGGCGTCACCTGGGTCGATGGCGAACTCTGGCACGGCACTTGGGAGGAAGAGGCGAGCGATCTCAGACGCATCGATCCGCAAACCGGAGAAATGCTGGAGCGGATCGAAATGCCGGAAGGGATCGCCGTATCGGGGCTCGAGTCCGATGGCGGCGATCGGTTCTTTTGCGGCGGCGGAAACAGCCGGAAGGTGAGAGCGGTACGCCGGCCGAAGTGAGAGCTTGCCGGCTTCAGCCGGCGACTTGAAGCCGTTCGAGATCGGCGATCAATCCAGGCCCCTTCGGCTCCCATCCCAGCTTTTTCCGCGTTTGGGCGCTGGAAGCGGGCATGTCGAGGCCGGCGAACCTTGCGAGCCAACCGAAAAACGCCGGCGCCTCGTCCGGAGCGATCGACTTGACCGGCAGTTCCAGGCGTCCCCCAATGGCTTCCGCAATATCGCGCATCGGCACGCCTTCCTCGGCGGCCGCATGGTATTTGGCGTTCGGCTCGGCTTTTTCGATCGCCAACCGATAGAGGCGCGCGACGTCGAGAACATAAGCGGCCGGCCAGCGGTTGCGTCCGTCGCCAATATAGGCGCAGACGCCCTTTTCGCGATACATCGCGATGACCGGCGTAACAAAGCCCTGTTTGGCCGTGTCATGTACCTGCGGCAGTCGTACCACCGACACATTGACCCCTTCCGCCGCGGCGGCGGCGGCCACCTGCTCGGAGGCCGCTCGCGGATGTATTTCGGTACCGATGATCGCATTATCTTCCTTGGCGGGCTGGCCGGGCGCGGTATTGGCGAGCGCGGTCCCTGACGTCACGATCAGCGGGCGGTCGGAGCCGGCGAGAGTCTCGCTGAGCGCCTTGATCACACGGCGATCGTCCTCGCAGTTTTGGACGAATTTCGAAAAGTCATGGTTGAAGGCCAGGTGAATGACGCCATCGGCTCGCGCGGCCGCCGCCTTGAGGCTGTCGGCGTCCTCGAGCGATCCGCGATGGACCTCGGCGCCGGTAGCGGCCAAAGCCGCGGCCTTGTCCTCGGAGCGGCAAAGGCCGATCGCTTGATGGCCGGCGGCGATCAATTCCTTGACGACGGCTGAGCCGATAAATCCCGTCGCGCCGGTGACGAATACACGCATAAGCAAGTCTCCAGTTTTTGCTGGAGACAAATATGGGCGGGTGATCTATTCTGGTAAAGTAGTGAGATTATCGGGGTATAATAGCTAACAGGATGAGCGCGACCGTCACCAACGAGAACCCGCTCGGGACCTATCTGAAGGACCGCCGCGCCAGGCTCGATCCGGCCTCCTTCGGCTTTCCCCCGGAGCGGCGCCGCACGCCAGGCCTGCGCCGCGAGGAAGTCGCGCAGCGCGCCAATATCAGCGCGACTTGGTACACCTGGCTCGAGCAGGGGCGTGGCGGCGCGCCTTCCGCCGATGTACTCGACCGGATCGCCCGCGCGCTCATGCTGACCGATGTCGAGCGCGAACATCTCTTCCTTATCGGCCTCGGCCGCCCGCCCGAGGCGCGGTACCAGAAGAACGAGGGCGTCACGCCTCGGCTGCAACGGGTGCTGGACGCGCTGGAGCCAAGCCCCGCGTTGATCAGGACGGCGATATGGGACGTCGTCGCCTGGAACCGCGCGGCGAGCGTGATGCTGATCGACTATGGCTCGCTGCCGCCGCGAGAGCGCAACGTACTGCGCTTCATGTTCCTCGACCCGCGCGCCCGCGCCGCGCAATATGATTGGGAAAGCGTCGCGCGCTTCGTCGTCGGCGCATTCCGGGTCGACGCGGCGCGCGCGGGCGCCGCGACGGAAGTCGAGCCGCTCGTCGACGAACTCTGCCGCCTCAGCCCCGAGTTCAAAGCGATGTGGCGCGACAACGACATCCAAACCCATGGCGAAGCCGTCAAGCGCATAAGACATCCGATAATCGGCTCGCTGGCCTTCGAATATTCGGCCTTCGCGGTGGATGGGCGATTGGATCTCACGCTGGTGGTTTATAATCCGGCGACGCCGGCGGACATGCAGAGGATTGCGGCGTTGATGGAGGCGGGGGACGAGCGGCGGGTGGGAGCTGGGTGAGCGGGCCGCGTTGTTTTGCCTCCGAGTCAGGCTCAGCGCCGAGAGCATCCTCTCCGTACTTGCGGGGAGAGAACGCCTCGGCGCGGCGCCCGTACTCTCTGTCCTGCTCTCACACGAGCGCCAGTTCGTCGGCTTAACGGAAGACCCTCCTCTCCCCTCCCCTACGCGTCGCGCTTTCGGAAGGCGGCCTCTCCCGCGTCGGAGACTTCGACCCATTTCGGGTCGGGGGCGGCTTCGGGGGCGTAGCTGTCGTGCCAGTTCCACCATTTGTAGGGCGGGGTCTGGGGATAGCCTTCGGGGGAATCCTCCCATACTTCCTGACGGCCGAGCGGCGTCATATCGAGGTAGCTCCAGGTGGTGCCGATGGCTTCGTCGCCACGGCTGTTGATGAAGTAGGTGCGGTAGAGCTTGTCGCCGTCGCGGAAGAAGACGTTATGGCCGTGCCATTCGTCGACGTCGAAGTCCTTATCGAAAGTGTCGGTGATCGTGTACCACGGCATTTCCCATCCCATCCGCGCCTTCAGGCGCGCGATATCCGCCTGCGGCGCCCGCGAGGCGTAGACGAGGGTCGTGTCTCGGGCGTTCAGATGCGCGAGATGGGCGACTTGATCGGCGCCGAGAGAGCAGCCGCGGCAGGCATGGTCGGGCCATCCGAAGACGCCAGGCTCGTAGAAGGCGCGATAGACGATCAATTGCCGACGGCCTTCGAAAAGATCGGCGAGGCTCGCCCTGCCCTTGGGACCGTCAAACGCGTAGGTTTTTTCTACCGCCGTCCACGGCATCTTGCGGCGTTCGGCGCCCAGCGCGTCGCGGGCCCGCGTGAACGCCTTTTCCTTCACGAGCATCTGCTGACGCGCGGCCTCCCACGCTTGCCGCGACACGATCGGAGGCGTGTTCATTTTATTTCCGTCCATGCTTCTCTCCTGGCGCTTTCGGTCCAAAGGACTTCCCAGTCGTGCGTGGATTTTAGCCTGCAAACGTCGGGAGTGAGAGTGACAAGTGTGGCGGGATTCGGAAACCGCCACGGCCGACGACCGGAGGGCGGCGCCAAGGGCTTGAAATCGCTTCCATTCTTCATGTTCGCCACCGCTGCGCCGCGAACAATTTCTGGCTGGATAGGCCTTGCGATGGTATGATGTTTCTTTGGGTACGAACAGCGGCGCGGAGAGGCCAAAAGATTTGCGACGAGACGCATTGCCAATTTTTTTTGCCCGCTAACGTATTGAAAAGGCCCGATTCGGCCAAATAAAAGTTTGGAATTCCTTGGCGAAAACAAGAGAGAAATTTGGAGAAAACTTGGAAAAGATTTGGCGGGCGGGCTTTGTCGTTGTGTTCAAAGGACTCGGTGATGAGGGTACCTCTCCCCGCTTGCGGGGAGAGGTACGGTGAGGGCCTCGGCGCCGTGGCGATCGCATTGCGTCGCGGGCGGCGCTATCTCGCGTGGGTTTGAAGCGGCGCCGCACTCGGGCGCAGGCCGGCCCGCTGGACCATAAGGTAGAATGCGGCGACATGGGTGATCATCAGAAGAGGTACGTAGATGATCGGGATTGCGTATGCGGCGCCCAATTGGCCGGCGATGTCCGCGAGGCCGGTCTGGTTGCCGTGGTAATAGTCGACGAGAATGTCGATGGCGCCCGTCAGATTGAAAGCGATTGTGAAGAGCCAGAAGAGCGGACGTATTCTGAAGGCGAGAAGCGCCAGGATGGCGAGAATCCCTGTCGCGAAGTCGCCATAGGCGGCGAAAGTCGCAAAGGTCGTCGGCAGATTGGCGCCGACGATGCCGGGGAGGATGAAGACGAGGCCGAAGAAGCGGAAACTATGCAGAACGGCGATGGCGCGCTGCGCTTCGACAGGGTCCATCGCCTTGAGCCTCGGCCAGACATAAGCGCTG
>JASLHV010000133.1 GCA_030153205.1 Roseiarcus sp.
AAGATTACGACGGTCGTCTTCGATATCGGCAATGTTCTGATCGAATGGGATCCTCGTCATCTCTATCGGCGCATTTTCGATACGCCGGAGGAGATAGAGCATTTCCTTTCCACCATTTGCACCAGCGCCTGGAATCTCGAATTCGATCGCGGCAAGTCTTTTGCCGAAGGAATCGCTGAGCTTGTCGCCAAACACCCGAAGCACGAAGCGGCGATTCGCGCGTTTGATGAACGTTGGGGCGAAATGATTCCCGGCTTGGTGCCAGGTACGCTTGCCCTCATGGAGCGCTTGGAGGAAAGACAGGTCCCGCTCTACGCGATTACCAATTTCTCCGCCGAAAAATACGCCGAGGCGCGGGTACGATTTCCGTTTTTCGATCGTTTTCGCGGCGTGATCGTTTCGGGGCGCGAGCAGATATTGAAACCGGATACGGCGATTTTCGATCTATTGCTAAACCGCTATGACCTTCGCGCTGCGGATTGTTTATTCATCGACGATTCGGTGGCGAATGTCGCAGGGGCGAGATCTGCAGGAATGAGAGCTCATCATTTTCGGGACGCCAAAGGCCTCGAGACCGAACTCGCGGCGCTCGGTTTGCTCTAACGCAACGCCGACGGAGAAAGCGCAGATTCTATCAAAAATGCGGCGGATTTTACCTAAATGGACGACCATATATTAACTGCATCTCACCGAATTACCTTACGTGAACCTAGAAAGGCTCGACGGTTAAGCGCTCCTCAATGTCTAACCAGCCAAATCGCAATTTAGCGGCTGGCGATGTTCCCGGACATGTGGATTTCGTTCCTTGTCGATACTGGGAAGAAAATCGGTCCCTTGGACATAGATCTCAAGGGCCGGATACGTGTCGAACAATTGGATGTGGCGCTCCGGCTCGCGCCGTTCACGGTTCTCGTCAGCATCGGCGTCGTGCAGGTCATCGTTTGCCTATTTTGGCCAACGAGTTCGCACGTTTATCTCGCCACTCTCGATTCTTCGCTGCTGGCTTTGGCAGGCGTCGCGCTGGAGCGCTGCTGGCGTTGGCGCTCGCGTCCGAAGCCGGCCGAGGTGAGTGCACGTTTCGATTTCCAGGTCGTAGCCGCCGCCAATCTCTACGGCCTGCTGCTTGCGTCAATTCCGATCATGTTGTTCCCGGACGCGAACGCGCCGCTCCGGCTCCTTATTTCGTCAACCTGTGCGGGCCTTATCGCAACCGGCATGAGCGTATGCGTCATGCCGCGTGCGGCGATTGGATATGCAGCGCCGATCATCGTAGGTTCCTTCGTCGCTTTGGCGATGACCGGCGAGATTTTCTACATCAATGTCGGCATCCTCCTGGCGTTCTACGCCGCCTTCATCATTTTCACGATCATTCATATGAGCCGATTGCTGACGGTGCGGGTGATGGCGCAAGCCGACCTCGAACGCGAGCAAGAATTCACCAATCTTCTGCTTAACGATTTTGAGGAAAGCGCCAGCGACTGGCTGTGGGAGACGGACGCGTCCCTGCGCCTTCAGCACGTTTCTCCACGCCTGATCGAAGTCGCAGGCTCATCCGAGCGAAATCTGCAGGACCTTCCGCTCGAAAAGCTCTTTCTACCGCCGCTCGCCGCCCATGCGGATCATCCGGGCCGCTCCCTCTGGCGTCAAATCATGCAGAGGCGCGCCTTTTCGAACATTGTTCTGCCCGTCAATATCGCCGGCGAGGAACGTTATTGGTCGCTCAGCGGCAAGCCGATTTCGGATCGAATTGGCGCCTTCGCTGGATATCGCGGCGTCGGCTCCGACGTGACCGAGAAAAAGCGTTCGGAAGATAGGCTCTCCTATCTCGCCATGCATGATTCATTGACTGAATTGCCGAACCGCCATTCCTTTCAGCAAGGTCTCGATTCGGCGATCGCCCGGCTCGAATACGGCGAGCGTTTCGCCATACTTTACTTCGACCTGGATGAATTTAAATCCGTCAACGACACGTTTGGTCATGGCGTTGGCGACGCGTTACTCAAGGTCGTCGCTCAGAGGTTGAAACTTTTGGTGTCCGAGGGCGACTTGCTTTCCCGTTTGGCCGGAGACGAGTTCGCCATCCTCATCAGAGGATCATCGGCTCGAGAAAAGAGCTCCATCGAAACGCTGGCCGCGAAGATTGTCGATTCGATCGGCGCGCCGTACCACCTCGATGGCATTCGGATCAATATCGGCGCGAGCATCGGCATCGCGGTCGCGCCGGAAGACGGCGCCAAGGAAGTGATGCGCCGCGCCGACCTAGCGCTTTATCGGGTCAAGCGCGAAGGACGAAGCGGCTATCGCTTCTATGAAGCGGAAATGGACGAACGGGTCGAAGCGAGCCGTAAGATTCTCGCGGATCTGCGCGGCGCCCTCGATCGCCGCGAGTTCCTCCTCTATTTTCAGCCGCTCGTGGCCGCCAAGGATGGACGCATCGAGGCCTTTGAAGCCTTACTGCGTTGGAATCACCCGACCCGCGGATTTGTCTCGTCCAGCGAGTTCATTCCGGTCGCTGAGGAATCCGGCATCATCATCCAGCTCGGCGAGTGGATTATCAACGAAGCTTGCCGCATCGCGGCAACATGGCCCGCGCATCTCAGCGTGGCGGTCAATCTGTCTGCAATACAATTCCGTCATTCCGATCTGCCGATGCTTGTCCAGTCGGCCTTGCGCGACAGCGGTCTCGCCGCCGACCGGCTCGAGCTTGAAGTCACAGAATCGGTGTTTCTGGAAGCGACGCCCTCGACTCACGCGATGCTGAAGAAGCTGCGCAGCATGCAGGTTCGGCTCTCGCTCGACGACTTCGGAACGGGTTATTCAAGCTTGAGCTATTTACGCCGCATCGCCTTCGACAAACTCAAGATCGATCAGAGTTTCGTACGTGACTTGCCTCACCAGGAAAAGGATGTGGCGATCGTGCGAGCCATCGTCGATCTGGCGAACAGTCTCGGCATGAAGGTCGCAGCCGAGGGCGTCGAGACGGAAGCGCAGAGGGCGTGCCTGCTTCAGCAGGGGTGCCAACAGTTCCAGGGGTATCTCTTCAGCAAACCGCTCCCGTCGGAAGAAGCAAAAGCCTTCGCCACGAAGCTTAGGCTCGCCGCAGGCGGGCGTTCACACGCCGCCTAAAGAATATCACGGCTCGATCGAGCGCAATTCGTGGGTCGCCAAGGCGTCCTGCAAATCCTCGCCGGGCGCGTGCGGCGAGCCCTTCGGCCAATAAGGCAGAAAACCCTCGATGATGGCGCGCGGGATATCGAGCGGGCGGAAATGCTCGGTGTCGACAAACATCAAGGATTGCTCGCCGCGACCGAGCAGGCCGAGCTTGTCGCCGTGAATTTCGTGCTCCAGCGTCACGAATTTACGGTTGTGGCTGGCGATCCAGATACGTACCGTGACGGGATCGAATTCACGCGCCTCGCGGCGGAACTGATGCGTGAAGGATCGCGTCAGAACGTAATAGTTGGTCGTTTTGAGATCGAAGCTCGGCATACAGGCGTCGAAGAACATTTCCCGCGCCTTGCCGACCCAGCGCATATAATTCGCGAAATAGATGTTTCCTACAGAATTCGTATCGTCATAAGTGGGCACGAGATGGATGACGAATGTCCGCCCGTCAAAGCCATAGGACGCCGCGGCGTCGCGATTGGCGACCGTTATGGACGCGACCACTGGTTCTGTGCGCTGCGAAGACAGCGCGGCCTCTGCTGTGACAATGGTTGAACCGCGACGCGTAAAGACCTCCGTCGCCATCGGAATTGCGCCAAGCAAGGCGATGAACGGCGCAATCGCCATGAAGGCGGAAATGGGAACGAGATAACCGGCGAGCAAGGTCAGGCTCGCGGCCAGACCGATCAGATAACATAGAACGGCATCGTAGCGCCGCGTCACGCCCAGTGATTCGCAGATAAGACTTGCAGCGGCGCCCACGAATAGGGTCGCGAAAGGCGCCATCAGGTACAGTTGCGAGAGGTTCGCCCAAACCATCGCAATCGCCATTCCGCTTGCGACGAGCATGATCCAAAGGGGCGAGGCGACAAGCCCGGCTGGTATTAAGGCGAGAAGCGCAGAGACGCTTCGCGTCGTAATTGAGTTCATCAGCCATCGCGTTGCGCAGTAAGAACTGTCGATCGTCGAAGCAGCGGCGATGGCCGCCCATATAAAAAAAGCGATCGCGGCGACCGGCCGACCGATGTGTGCAGCGGCGAACGCAACCGATGCCTGTGCGCCAGGGACCCCATCCGCGGCGACGAGGACATCCGCCGGTCCCACCGATGAAGCGAGGAGAGCGTTTATGCTGATAAGCGCCAAAAATAATAACGCGCCAACGCCGTAAGCTAAGCGAATCGAACCGCCGTTCCGCTGGATTTCGACCACTCGCTGCCAATGTTGAATATCGGTCCATGGACCGAGCAAAAATCCGACCAAAGACAAGGAGAGCAAACCGTAAAAACGCCCGTCAAGAGCGGCGAAAGGGACGCTGGCGCTGGTTGTCCCTTGCAGCTCACGCCAAGCGACAAGCGCGGCGACGACGCCAACAACAAAATAGAAGGCGTGGAGAATTCTTAAAGCATTCACCGAAGCGATATGCCCCACGACGCAAGCGCCTAATACAAGAACGCCGACACCGATCGCCGTGTGGGGCAGCGCCATGGGAGTCCAAAGATAGGCGGCGACTCCAAAAATTGTGATCGCAACGGCGCAAAGCTGGCACAGCAAAAAGAGGCCGGCGTAGCGACTCTCCACGGCCCTTAGGATTGCGGTCGGATTTCGCTTTGGAGAGCCGAGAATCCAGCCAAAGAGGAAAAGTCCCGTCGCGTTCGGCGCCGCGAAAGAGAGAAAACCGAGCCATCCATATTCCAACGTGACGTGAATGGCGTAAAAGAATCCGAGGCCCCACAACCATGACAGAGCGATCGTGGGCGACCAGGTCACGGACCGATTCGCATCAAATGGCATGTTTTCCCTTCGATCGTTCAGGCCGATCTTTTCTTGGCGGGAGGAGAGCGAGAAAAAAAGTCAATTTTCGTAATTGCGGCTGCTCGAAATCAATCTTCTGTCCGGCGACGACGCTTTCCGAATCTACATAAGACGTTCGCCGTGTCGTCTAAATGTATCTGACGACGCCTTCCATTGCGTAAACAGGCTTAATGGTTTCTCAAATAATTGATCGAATCTGCCAGCGGCGGGAGAAGCGGCCGGAGCTCTGTAAACCTCAGTCGTTGGCTTCTGCCTTTGCAGGGGCGATCTTGACCGGGCGGAGAAGGAAGCTCGGTATGTGATCGCCGAGGCCGATGACCGGCGCCTCGACATCTCCACGGTCGCGATGCGGACGCCGCGCCTGGTCGCGCGGCGGCGCTGTATGCTCGCGGCGCGCAGGTTCGCTGGGTGCACGCGGCTCATGGCGCTCGCGCGCCTGGCGATGGCGGCTGTCCTCGCGGCCGCCGGAGCGTTCACGTCCTCCGCTGCGCCCTCTTCGAGGGCTACGATTCTCGTCCCGGCGCGGTCGCGATTCGGTATCGTCGGCGCTTGGGGCGCCGGCCTCGTCGACATGCGAAGATTCTACGCCCTGGGCCCAATCGATCTTGCGATTGATCAGCTTTTCAATTTCCTCGAGCGAGCGCACATCCGCGCGCGTGACGATGGTCAGGGCCGCACCCTGTTTGCCGGCGCGTCCCGTTCTGCCGATACGATGAACATAATCTTCGGCGTGATGAGGCGTGTCGTAATTGATGACGTGACTCACGTCGGGAATGTCCAGGCCGCGCGCCGCGACGTCGGAACACACGAGCAATTGGACCTCGTCGTTGCGAAAACCGTCGAGGGCGGCCGTGCGCGAACGCTGATCCATATCGCCATGCAGGGCGCCGGCCGAAAAGCCGTGCTTCTGCAACGACCGATAGACGACAGCGACATCGCGTTTGCGATTGCAGAATATAATCGCGTTTTTGAAACCCTCTGCGTCTCGGATCAGGCGGCGCAAGGTGGCACGCTTTTCCTCGGGCGAAGCGCCAGAACGAACCAATGTCTGCGTGATCGTCTCGGCGGTGGTCGCGGCGCGATCGACTTCCACGCGGGCTGGATTTTGCAGGAAAGCGTCGGCGAGGCGGGTGATTTCCGGCGGCATAGTCGCTGAAAAAAACAAAGTCTGCCGTGTGAAGGGAACCAATTTGCAAATGCGCTCGATATCGGGAATGAATCCCATGTCGAGCATGCGATCGGCTTCGTCGATGACAAGGATTTCGATTCCTGTCAGCAAAAGCTTGCCGCGTTCAACGAAGTCCAGCAAACGACCAGGGGTTGCAATCAGCACATCGGCGCCGCGCGTGATTTTCGTTTCCTGATCGCCGAAAGAAACGCCGCCGATCAGGAGGGCGACGCTGAGCTTGTGATTGACGCCGTATTTGGCGAAGGCTTCTTCGACCTGGGCGGCGAGCTCACGCGTCGGCTCCAAAATGAGGGTACGTGGCATTCGCGCCCGAGCACGACCTTGTTCGAGCCGTGAGAGCATCGGCAGAGTAAACGCCGCCGTCTTGCCGGTGCCGGTCTGCGCGATACCGAGAACGTCGCGGCCGCTGAGAGCATGGGGAATAGCTTGCTGTTGAATAGGCGTCGGCGTGTCGTAGCCTGACGATTCGACGGCGTTGAGCACTTTTTCGCTCAAGCCGAGTTCATTAAATTTCATCTGGTCTGCCTAAATCGACGCTTTGAGCGCGTTTTTCTTAACGCCAATCGCCGTGAGAACGCTGTTTGCGGGAGGACGCGTTGACCGCGCCGCCTAAAGCGTCTGGTCCGCGTAAGACCTTATGGACGCGCCGGCAGCTATACGGTTGTTTTTCACAAAGTCAATGAAATTGCCGCACCGGCCTCTTCGATATGGGCCGCAAGAGCTCGTTCGGCAAGCCCATTCCAAGCCTAAAACGGATGGAAAGTGATTTTGTCATCCAATCGGTTTGACTGGGCGTCTCACTCGGCCTATCATTTAACCAATACGTTAAATGAGAGTGTGGCCGGGTGGATAAAGAAGATTCGCTTTCGACGACTTTTGCGGCTCTCGCCGATCCGACGCGCCGCGCGATCCTCGCGGCATTGGCCGCGGGCGAGGCCACAGTCGGCGAACTCGCGCTTCCTTTTCCAATTTCGGGAGCGGCGATCTCGCGCCACCTGCGGGTATTGACCGAGGCAGGTTTGATCGAGCGCAAGGTCAGCGCGCGGTGGCGCATTTGCTCGCTCCGCCCAGATGCGATGCGCGACGCGCATGATTGGCTCGGTTCTTATCAACGCTATTGGGAGGAGAGCCTCGATCGACTTGCTGAACTGGTTGAGGAGCCGCCGCGCCCGACAGGGAAGAAATCCGTTCAGTCGAAGAAGCCGAACCAAGGGAGATCAAAATGAAAGAAGTCGCCTCGTTTCATTTGGAGATCGAGCGCTTTATCCGGGCGCCGCGCGAAAAGATCTTCGACGCTTTCACTCAGGAATCCTTGCTCAAGGCGTGGCATTGCCCGCGCGGCATGAGGGTTGTGGAGGCCAGTTGCGACGCCCGCGTTGGCGGGTCGTACCATATCGCGATGATGAGCCGCGACGGGACGCGGCACGGGGTCGGCGGCGTCTATCAAGCGATCGAGCGCCCGGAATTCCTAGCCTATACGTGGCGCGCCGAGCAGGGGGCAGGCGTCGACATTACGACCTTGATCGAGGTTCGATTGACTCCGAAAGATGGCGGCACGTTGCTCCATATGCGCCACACCGGCTTCCCGAGCGTCGAAGTGCGCGATTCTCACTGGGGCGGCTGGCAGTCTACTTTCAATCGCCTCAGCGATCTCGTCGACGCCGAGGGGAGCGCGGGGACAGTCGCGTTGTTCGGCGATCCGCGCAGCAGCTACACCTGGACCGTGAGACTGGGGCTCGCCGAAAAAGGCGTAAGATATCGCCTCCAGCCCAACCAGCCGCAGACGCCCGATCAATTAGCGATTCACCCCTTCGGCAAAATCCCAGCCTTGCGCGACGGCGCGGTCGAAATTTACGAGGCGCGCGCCATTCTTGGTTATGTCAACGAAGCCTTCGAAGGTCCGTCGTTGATTTCAACTGCCGGCGTTATGGCCCGAGCGCGAAGCGAACAATGGATCAGCGTTATTAGTTGCTATTGCTACGATGCAATGGCGCGACGCTACGTGCTTCAATATGTGTTCGGGAGCCCCGATCGCGCGGTTATCGAGAAAGCCCTGCCGGAAATTGACATGCAACTCGGCCTTTTCGAAAAGGCCTATGGCGGCAATGACTATCTGACCAGTTCGTCGATGACGATGGCCGATCTCTTCCTCGCGCCGCTCATCTTCTATGTCGGCCAATTCCCCGAGGGCAAAGAACTATTGGAGAAATATCCGCGTGTGAGGAACGGTCAAGCGGTGATGCGCGAGCGGCCGAGCTTCGCGGCGACGGCGCCGAAACTCGGCTAAAGCCGTCTCGACAGGCGGCGGCGTCACGCTCGCCGCCTTTGGAGCGGAGCCTTCACGCCAACAAAGAGAGTGCAGGCTTTTGCTTGGCTTTCTTCAGCGGGCAATGATTTCACCTATGGCTTTCAGATATAATTGCATCTTTTTGATATAAAATAATAAAACGACTTGACGATCGATTCCCGCGCCACGGTCGGATGGCGCGCTCAGCGAGTGGCGCCTGTCCTGACAAAGGCCGAACGCCTGCACGGGTCGGCCGAGTCCCCACGCTCGTCCGGCGAACATGAAATCGCCGCTAATTTATTGATATAGAGCCGAGATTCTTTTGTCGGCGCAGCGCTGTGGAGCCAAGCCGGGCGACGCTTGCGCAAGGCCGCGGCCTCGGCCAAACAAAGGTATCGAATTGGTTAAGGTGATTCGTGGCCGCCCAACTGGCGTTCGAAGCGGATGTAGAGGTCGACCGCGCTGAAGGCGAGCCTTCGTTCTTGGTCGATCTCGACGGATTCGAAGGTCCGCTTGACCTGCTGCTCGAATTGGCGCGGCGGCAGAAGGTAGACCTCGCCCGCATCTCCGTTCTCGCCTTGGCCGAGCAATATATCGCCTTCGTCGAGCAAGCCCGCAAATTGCGCTTAGAGCTCGCCGCGGATTATCTCGTCATGGCGGCTTGGCTCGCTTATCTCAAGTCGCGCCTCTTGCTTCCTGATCCGCCGAAACCAGAAGGTCCGGGCGCTGCAGAACTCGCTGAAGCGCTGGCGCAGCGCCTGCGCCGTCTTGAGCAAATCCGTCTCGCCGCGGAAAAGCTGATGAACCGCCCCAGGCTGGGGCGCGATTTCTTCGGCCGCGGTTTGCCGGAATCGATGGCGATCACCCGCCGCTCCGACTACGAGGCGAGCCTCTACGATCTGCTTTCCGCTTATGCCCGTCAACGCCAGAAGCAGGCGATGGCGCGCGTCAGCCTCAAAGAGCGCGTGGTCTGGTCGCTCGCGGAGGCGCGTGAAGCGCTTACCCGTTTGGTCGGCGTCGCCGTCGATTGGACAGATTTCAACGACTGGCTCATCGCCTATTGCGTCGATCCAAAAATGCGGCGGACCGCACGGGCCTCGTCCTTTTCAGCCGCGCTGGAGTTTGCGCGCGAGGGGGCGATCGAATTGAGGCAGGAACGGGCCTTCGCGCCGATATGGGTGCGCGCGGCGCGCCCTAAGGATCAAGAACAAGAAATAGCGAGTGAAGCGAGGACCAATGGGTGAGGTCGCAAGACTTTTCGATGTGAAGATCGATCCGCCAGCAGAAATCGAGCCAGAAGCCCTGCGTATTGCCGAGGCCCTCGTTTTCGCCGCGGCGGAGCCGATCGACGAGGCGGATATCGCCCCGCGCCTGCCGGAAGGGAGCGATGTCGCCAAAGTCATGGCCGAGCTGCAGCGCGTGTATGCCGGACGCGGCGTGAATCTCGTTCGGGTTTCCCGCAAATGGGCGTTTCGTACCGCCGTCGACCTCGCCTGGCTGATGTCGCGCGAGGACAAAGAGCAGAAGAAACTCTCGCGCGCCGCGATCGAGACTTTGGCCATTATCGCTTATCACCAGCCGGTGACGCGTGCGGATGTTGAAGAGATTCGTGGCGTGGCTGTCTCGAAGGGGGCGCTCGACGTGCTGCTCGAGACCGGTTGGATCCGCATGCGCGGCCGGCGCAAGGCGCCCGGCAGGCCGATTACCTATGGGACGACGACGGATTTCCTCGTGCATTTCGGCCTTGAATCGATCGGCGATCTGCCCGGGCTCGACGAGTTGAAGGGCGCGGGCCTCTTCGAGGGCAGGCTGCCACCGGGCTTTGGCGTGCCGGCGCCGAACGACGATGTCGCGCTTGCGACGGACGAAGATCCTCTCGACGAGACAGCGGCTGTCATCGAGGCCTATGGGCCGCAGGCCATGGACGAAGAGACCGCCGACGCCGAGCAGGAAGACGAGACCGGCGAAGAGGAAGGCCAAGCCTCTCAGTCGGAAAGCGAAGAGAAAGAGAATAAGCCGTAGACGTAAACTTCAGGCGTCAGGGCCCATTGAAGGGCGTGACAATCTGAATTTGCGAAGTCTGCGGGGGAAGCGCCTTCGGCAATACGCGATGAGCGCGCATGATGTGCTGGCAAGCCGAACGCATGTCGGCGCGCAGATCGTGATGGAGGACCGCGGAAATGCGCATCGCCCCGAGCAGGGCGAGATTGTCCGCATCGAGATCATGGCCGATGAAGACGCGGCAGGGGCGATCCATCGCGCGAAAAGCCTCGAGGATCGCCAGATTGCCGCCGCCGGCCGAATAGACCGCCGCGATATCGGGCTCGGCAGCGAGCGCTTCTCTGACAAGCGCGCCGGTCGTCCGATCGACGCCAAAGCCCTCGCTGATGTCGACAATGCCGAGATTGGGATAGCGTTCGCGCAAGCCGCGGCGAAAACCGATCTCGCGCTCCTCTTCGCCGCGAAATCGGCTGCTGCTCAGCGTGACGAGAACCTTCGCGCTGCGGCCGCCAAGCCATTCGCCAATGAGATAGGCGGCGGTCTCGCCGGCGGCGCGATTGTCGATCCCGACATAGGCGGCGCGCTGCGAATTGGCGACGTCGGTCACCAGCGTCACGACAGGAACGCCGCGCTCGACCAGACGATTGATTGCCGCCGCCACCTCCGGCTCGTCAGGGGCCTTGAGCAATAGACCATGCGCGCCGCGCCGCCCAATGGCGTCCATGAGGGAGACCAATTCGCGTGTCCGCGAAACTTCGCTGAAATGGTATCGCGCGCGAAACACTGCCGGTTGCAGCGCCGGCATTTCCACTTCGAGGGCGGCGCGAACGGCCGCCGAGAAGCGATCGGGCGCCTGCATGACAACTTCGATTACGAACTTGCGACCGGCCATGCTCGATTGTTCGCTTTGACCCTCGAGCTCCTTTATCGCACGCCGGACACGTTGAATTGTATGGCGGCGAACGCCGGGTCGTTTGTTCAGCACGCGATCGACAGTCGCATCGCTAACGCCGGCCTGCAAAGCGATCTCCTTGATCAGGAACGGATGCGACATGGACTGAGCCTGATGGGTTTTTGATGGTTTTCCGCGGTGTATCTGCGGGCGCGCCTTCTATACTCGTGCGCATATCAATATTCCATGGCGGGAGGACGCGCATGAAGACCGACAATGCGAGGACGATCAGGAGCAATCGCGTTTGGCTTGAAGAGAGCGCCTGCGATCTCGAAGAGTTTCGCGCGATCGTCGAACGTACGACCGATCTTTCGGACTATCCCTACGCCAGCGACGTCAAGTCCAAAGTGCTGATTTACGATTCCGCCGCAGTGCGCAAAGCCGCCGCTGCGCCCGACACGCGCAAAGAATTGCTGGCCGAATGGGTCGAGGCGATGATGGACGGCCCCGGCGTCGTCGTCTTCCGCGGCGCCTTTCCCGATCACGCCGCAATCGACGCCTCGAACAAGCATTATTGGGCGATCATCGAGGAGCAGCATGCGACCAATAGCGGCGGCGGCGACCATTTCGCCAAACCCGGCGCCAATGACCGTATCTGGAATGCGCTGGAGAAACTCTGCCTACGCGATCCAGAAACTTTCGCCGCGTACTACGGCAATGATATCATTGCGTTGATCAGCGAGGCTTGGCTTGGCCCAGCCTACCAGATCACGTCGCAGCTCAATGTGGTCAATCCGGGCGGCGAGTCGCAATGGCCGCACCGCGACTATCATCTCGGCTTCCAAACCGCGAAAAGAAGCGAGCAATTCCCGGCTCATGTTCATAAGCTCTCGCCGGTGCTGACGCTGCAGGGCGCGGTCGCCCATTGCGACATGCCGGTCGAGACGGGACCGACCCTGTACCTGCCGTTCTCGCAAACCTATACGCCTGGATACCTGGCGACAGGCCGCGCCGAGTTCAAGGACTACTTCGACAAGCATCACGTCCAATTGCCGCTCGCGAAGGGCGATGCCGCCTTCTTCAATCCCGCTCTGTTCCATGCCGCCGGAACCAATCGCTCCAAGGACGTCCGGCGGATCGCCAATCTCTTACAGGTTTCCTCGGCTTATGGCCGCGCGATGGAGAGCGTCGATCGGTTGAAGATGAGCCTCGCGCTTTATCCGACGCTGCGTCGACTTGCGGCGGAGAGGAAGATCGGGCAGGGCGCCGCCGCCAACGCTATCGCGGCTTGCGCGGAGGGCTATTCCTTCCCGACCAACCTCGATCGCGACCCGCCCCTCGGCGGCCTCGCGCCGCAAACGCAAGAGGCCCTGATGACGCAGGCGCTGACAGAGAATTGGGAGCCGGAGGCCTTCACCAAGGCGGCCGAGGCGCAGGCTCGGAAAAAGTTGACTTAAAGCAAGCTCAGTTGCGTTCAGCCGACGCCGCCTTTCGGGCTTTGGGCAAGATCGACGACGAAGCGGCTCCGTCCGGCCGGGTCCGCCTCGCAAAAAGCTGCCCCGCCGTGGCGCTCGGCGATTTGACGCACCAGCGAAAGTCCGAGGCCCCATCCCCCCGACGATTCGCTGCGCCCGGGCGGTCGGTAGAACGGCTCGAACACATGCTCGCGCTCCGACGGCGCGATGCCTTCGCCATGATCCGACACAATGATGCGCGCGCCTTTCTCATGTCTCGTCACGGAGACCTCGATCGGCGGCTTTCCGTGCTTGGCGGCGTTGTCCAGGAGATTGCGGATGAGCCGGCGAAGAAGTTTCGGGTCGCCTTTGATCTCTACCGGCGCTCCGCCGCCCGGCGCCCCCGCGACCACCGCCTCGAAGGGCGCCGCTTCTTCGGCCGCCAAGCCGAGAAGATCGACCGTCGAAGGCGGTACGATCGCAGAACCTTCATGGCCGAGCCGGCTGGCGAGCAATATTTCGCCGACAAGCTGGTCGATCTCGGCGAGGTTGCGCAGGATCTCGGCATGAACGTCCGGGTCCTGACGATCCAGCCAAAGCTCGATCGCGATGCGAAGGCGCGCCAGCGGGGAGCGCAATTCGTGACTGGCGTTGGCGAGCAGCGCTTTTTGCGAGGCCAATACATCTTCGACCCGCGCCGCGGCGGCGTTGAAGGCGTGAGCGACCACTGCGACCTCATCGTCGCCAGTATCGTCGACGCGCAACGCGAGCGCGCCTGCGCCCCATTGCTCGACGCCGAAGCGCAGCGCTTCGAGACGTCGGGTCAGCCGGCCGGCGATCGGGTAGGCGGCGAGCGCCGCGCTGCCGGCGACGATCAATACCATCGAGAGGATGCGCAAACGTGGGCCCGGCCCAGGCGGTCGCAATCGCGCGATAACAGCGCGGCCGTCGCTTAAATCAAGCCGCGTGATCGGCGGCATTACCGCGCTGCGTTCGCGTTCGCTTGCGGCAAGGGTGATCGGGCGCCCATGCGAAGCAAGGAGCGTTCCGGCGGAGTCGTAAACCGATATGTCGGCGCGGAGTCGCTCGCTGAGGCGATCGACCGCAGCGGCGATTGCGCCAGGCGGGTCGTCACGCTGCGGAATCATCAGATCGTTGATAGAGACACGAACTGGGCTCAGGCGCGTGCGCGGGCTCTCGCCGATCAGCCAGAAGAACGCGCCCATCAGGAACGTGACGGCGACAAGGCTGATGAGAAGCGTGAAATAGACCCGCCAGAATAGGCGGCGCGGCGGGACGATCACGGCTCGTCATCCTGCTTCTTGGCAAAAAC
>JASLHV010000230.1 GCA_030153205.1 Roseiarcus sp.
CGCTGATCTGCACGCGTTCAGCGCCGGCGTCGGCAATCGCGTCGCCGCTGACGGCGACGGTCCCATGGGTCCGACACGGATGATGCTGTCCAAGCCCGTGATCGCCGCCGTGAGCGGCTACGCCGTCGCGGGCGGATTGGAACTCGCCTGCTGGTGTGATTTGCGCGTCGTTGAAGAGGACGCGATCTTCGGTGTCTTTTGCCGGCGCTGGGGGGTCCCGTTGATCGACGGCGGCGCCGTTCGCTTGCCTCGTCTCATCGGCCTCAGCCGCGCGCTGGATATGATTCTCACAGGTCGCGCCGTCGGCGCCGAAGAAGCCCTCGCTATGGGGCTCGCCAATCGCGTCGTTCCAAAGGGCGAGGCATTGGCGGCCGCGCAGAAACTAGCCGCGGAAATCGCTCGTTTTCCGCAGGCGACGATGCGAGGCGATCGAAGGGCCGCTTATGAGCAAGAAGGCCTCGATCTAGCGGTCGCGATGGCCAATGAGTTCGAAATCAGCGCGCGCAATCTCAATGAAGCCCGCGGCGGCGCGGCGCGCTTCGCCGAAGGTCGAGGGCGCGGCGGCAGCTTCGACGACTTCTAAGAGCCTTTTTGGAAGTAAAGGAGGCCGGCTGGAAGCGGCTACGAGGAGGCCACTCCCGCCGCTTCCAAGCCGGCCGACCCCACGGACCCAGGAGATGCGGCGGACCTGAGCACTCCGTAGGGTATCTCTTTTTTCGACGGCGACTTGGAATAGACCGTCAAGGCGACGTTACAGCGACGGCATACGAAAGCAATCGTTTGATTGCGCTCGGACGTGGAAACCCTTTGTTTACCTTAAGGGAAACGGCTTGTGACGCCGAAATTATGGTTAACGCGGCCGATGATCAGTTCATATGACAAAGTGTGGGCGGGCGAAATTAAGCCGCCGCGCCCGCCAAAGTCTCTGCGAGTTCAATACGCGCCGAGGAAATGTTAAAGGGCTTTGGCGCCGCGGCGATCAGCGCGAGCGCCGCTTCAGCGCGCCGCAACGAATCGCCGTTGAGTTCCGGCGCTGCGTCAGCGACCGCTTGAGCCTCGTCCAGTTGCCCGTTGCAATGCAGCGCAATGTCCACGCCGGCCTCGAAAGCGGCGCGGGTCCGCTCGCCAAAGGAACCGCCCAACGCCTTCATCGAAAGATCGTCGGTCAGCAATAGTCCCTGGAAGCCGATTGCGCCGCGAATGATCGTATCGATGACCACTTGGGATGTTGTCGCGGGACGCGTCGGGTCGACGGCCCGATAGACGACGTGACCGGTCATACCGATCGGCAGATCCTTGAGGGCGATAAAGGGGGCGAAATCCAAAGCAAGAAGATCAGCCAGTTTCGCGTCGACGACCGGCAGTTCGAGATGGCTGTCGACCAAAGCACGGCCGTGCCCAGGCATATGTTTCATCACCGGCGCGACGGCGCCTTCAAGCAATCCCTCCGCCACGGCGCGCCCAAAAGCGGCAACGCGACTTGGATCGCTTGAAAAAGCGCGCGAGCCGACAACCGAATGGGCGCCAGGAAAGGAAAGATCGAGCACCGGCGCACAGTCGATGGTGACGCCGACATCACGAAGATCTTGCGCGATCAGGCGCGCGGTCAATCGGGCAGCCGCGAGGGCGGCGTCACGATTGGGCAGTGAAACCTCGAAACTGGCCGCGCTTGGATAGGTCTGCCAATGCGGCGGCGCCATGCGTTGCACCCGCCCGCCCTCTTGGTCGATGAGCACAGGCGCATTTTCTCGTCCGACGATTTCGCGAAAGCTCTGAGTCAGCAGGCGCATCTGCTCTGGCTCAGCGACATTGCGCTTGAATAGGATCAGGCCCCAAGGCCGCGTCGCTTCGAGAAAGCGACGTTCGTCTTCCGTAAGCGCAACACCCGCGCAGCCGCAGATAAAGGCTTTCACCACCATCCCCCGGACGCCGCCTAGTCGCGCGCCAGGAAACAGGTCCCGCCCGCTGCCCTCAATTTCTCGCAAAGTGAAACGGCGGCGGGCCGTGTCATGTTGGCGCCAATCCGCACACGATAGACGGTCTTGTCCTTCACAACCGCTTTGTGAATAGACGGCTCCAACCCGCCGAATTCATTGGCGTATTTTGCGCGTAGCTTGTTTGACATCGTCTGCGCCTCGGCCTCCGTCGCCGGCGCGGCGAGTTGAACGGCGTAACTGCCGCCGCCGTCGGCCGCTGGCGCCGCTTCCGCCGTCGCCGTTTTCAGCGGCTTCGACGGTGTGGAAGGAACCGACGCTGGGGGCTGGTCGTCTTGCTGTTTGCTTCCACCAAAGAGGGCGTTCAGCAAACTCCTTGGCTGTCCAGAGTCGGGCGCGGCGGGCTTGCTTTCCTGAGGCGCGGCGACGACTGCCGGCGGCGCCTCCGCCGCAGCGACTTTCGCCGCGGCTTCGCGCTTTTTCGCAGCGCCTTCGTGCTGGCTGTTCGAAGCAGACGGCAAAGGCGTCTCCGGCGACTGACTGGTCGCCGTTGCAGCGGTCGTATCGATTTTCGCGATCGGCACGCGTGTCGTTGATTTGCCCGGCTTCGGCGGCAGGTCAAGCTTGGGCGTCGCCGGCTCCGGAGCATCAGCGTCGATCGGCGGACGGACGACCGGCTTTGGGGGATTAACCGGCTGCTCGGACGCGGGCTCGATCGGCTGTTGTTCCGCGCGATCCTGCGCGGGGCCGCCGATCAGAGAGCCGTCCGGACGAACCGATACGGTCTTCACACGCTTTGGCTCGGGGAATGGGGTCGGCGGCGCTGGCGGCGCCGAGCCGCCCGGGGCTGAAACGCTCGCGCTCCCCCCGCTGACGCTCGACGGTGTAATCGGGACAGCGGAAGCCGGCGTTAGCGGCGCAATCGACCGCGTCGGAGAAGTTGCAGCCGGCGAAGCCTCTGCGACGACGGTGGGGACCGGTGTCGGGGGCGTGGCGGTGGATGGAGCGCCGCCCGAGGGCGCGGCCGAAGACGATGAATTTGAGACCGCTGGCGCGGACGGCGGGGCGGCCCCCGCCGGCGTGGCGGCGACGACGACCAAGGGTGCAGCGGCAATCGTAGGCGGACTTGGCGCCGGCGTGGCGGCGCGCGCCTCCGCAATGGCCTGAGCTTTCGCTCGCTCATTCAAATCGACAGGCTGCTCCTGACTGGAGGTAATCGTCGCCGCAGCGGGCTTAACGGGTTGCTCTTTACCCAGGAGCGAGGCGACGTCGTTCGGCGAGGACACCGTCTCTTGCGACGGCGGCTGGACTTTTGTCGGCCCTGATGCGGCCATGATAAACGGCGGCGTCCGCGCGCCCAAACCAGGCACCGCGCCCCCGCGATAAACCCAGGCGCCTGTTGCGCCAACTGCGCCGATCAAGACGAGAACCGCCATCGCCCAGACCCGCCGGCGCGGGGCCGGCGTTTCCTCGCCCCTATTCAGCGACTCCGATGAGTGAGGAAACGCGACCGCTTCGGCCTCGACCGAGGGCGTCTCGACGGCGAAATCAGGC
The DNA here is from genome assembly GCA_030153205.1 of Roseiarcus sp. GTDB lineage: Bacteria > Pseudomonadota > Alphaproteobacteria > Rhizobiales > Beijerinckiaceae > Roseiarcus. The sequence continues at coordinate 3,489 of JASLHV010000230.1, forward strand.
GCATCCGTAGGAACAGGCGGCGGCTTGGGCGCGCTGGCGGAAGCATCGCCGGTGAAGTCGACATTGACGACCCGGCTGTGATCGCCGTCCGTGCGAACGGATTGGCGCGCCGCCGGCGCCGCGCCTGGAGCCGAGTCCGCGCGCGG
>JASLHV010000258.1 GCA_030153205.1 Roseiarcus sp.
GGCGAAGTCGCCTGACCGGCTCGTCGCGCCATATAGGCTTTGGTTCCGAATATCCCGGCCAACAATCCCGGCACTGAAAGATCGACGTCCAACGCCTCCCAGTGCAGGCCATAACCGCGCCCCAGGACTTCGATCCTCGCAAGCTCTTCGTCGGTCGCCGCCTCCAGGCCCTGCGCCATGCGCGGTGGAAAGGCGAAGGCGCAACCGTTGGTCAAATCGACGACCACCCGATCGCGTTGTTTGTCATAGCGCGCCGCCGCCGCGCGAGGCTCGCTCGCCCGCGCGATCTTGCCTCGCTCAAAGGCGGCGTCGATCTCGGCGTCCGTCAGTTCAACCATGGATTTCGTCACCATCAGGCCACATAACCCATCATGATGGGTTATCCAACTTGGCGTCGGTGAGGGAGCCCCCTTCACCACCGCACCGTCTCGTTCCGATAGTTCACATAAGCGACCCCGCCCTGCCCGCGCCGGGCGGCGATCATGTCCGCCATGCCGCGGCAACTCGTCGCCACATCGAGCGACGCGGACGCGCCCCCCATGGCTGTGCGCACCCAACCCGGCGCGACGATGAGATAAGTCCTCTTGTCGCCTCGCCGCGCGGCGAAGCTCTTCATCAGCGTGTTCAGCGCGGCCTTGCTGGCGCGATAGACTTCCCAGCCGCCGCCGTCATTGTCGGCGACACTGCCGAGTCCGGAGGACATGACGGCGACGACGCCGTCCGGACGTACCTGGTCGGTGAAAGCCTCGACGACGCGCATCGGCCCGAGGGCGTTGGTCGTCATCACGCGGATGAATTCCTCCGTTGCGACTTCGCCGATCGTCTCGTCGGGATCATTCGTCACGCCAGCGTTGACGAAGACGAGATCGAACCGGCGATCGGCGAGGCGCTGACGCAAGGCGGCGATCTGACCGCCGTCGGCGATATCGACGCTCTCGATCTCGAGCGCATCTTCGAACTCGGCCTGGAAGGCGCGTAACGCCGCCTTTGCATCGCGCGCGGTCGCGACGACGCGCCAGCCGCGCGAGACATATTCGCGCGCGAGGCCGAGACCCAGCCCGCGCGAGGCGCCGACGATGAGGGCGGTTTGGGGAGACGGCATGTCAGGGCTTCTCGATCATCAATCTCTCCGTCCGCGCTGAGACACATCTGAGACTAGGCGCTGATTCAGCGTCACGACCCCATTGATTGCATGGTCGCCATTGTGCGCGAGAAGAATTTCAACTCAAGGGACGACCGCTTAAGCGGCGGCGCCGGAGGCGAGACGCTTCGCGTCTCCTTGACTTGAAATTCTTCTCGCGCCTCGCTCTGCCATGCAAACAATGACGAAATCTGCAGATGAGCAGCTTCATCGTGCGGAGCCAGGGCAGCTTGTCATTCCCGCGTAAGCGGGAATAACACGACGCTGCGCTCGATCATCGATGGTCGTGATCTGTTAAGATGGGCGCAATGCCCCCCGCCGCCCCCTCACACGCTCCCTATTCCTACCGCCGCGATCCCGCGGCGCCGCCCTTCCCCGACGACCGGCCGATCGTCGTCTTCGACGGCCATTGCGCGATGTGCTCGGGTTGGGCGCGCGCGGTCCTGCGCTGCGATCGCGCCGGCCGCTATCGATTGCTTCCGGCGCAGACGCCGCTCGGCCGCGCGCTTTATGTTCACTACGGTCTCGATCCCGAACATTACGAGACCAATATCATCATCGAGAACGGCGTCGCCTATCTCAAGGCGGCAGGCATGATCCGTCTGGCGGACAGCCTCGGTTTCCCGTTCAACCTCGCGAAAATCCTTCGACTGCTGCCGCGCTCCGCCGCTGACCGCTTCTACGAATTCATCGCGCGCAATCGCTTCCGCGTCTTCGGCCGCAACGATGTCTGCATGCTGTCGCTCCCCGGCTGGGAGGGGCGGTTCTTGTGAGCGAGCCTAAGCGCTTTCGCGTTCTGATTCTCGGCGGCTATGGCGTCTTCGGCGGCCGCTTGTCGCAGTTGCTCGCGGATGAGCCGGGCCTGACGTTGATCGTCGCCGGCCGCTCGCAAAGCGCCGCCGAGGCCTTCTGCGCCGGATGCAAAGGCGCCGCGTGCTGCGAGCCGGCGGTCGTCGATCGCGACGGCGATCTCGCCGCCGCTCTGGCAAGGCTCGAGCCCGATCTGGTGATCGACGCCAGCGGCCCGTTCCAAAACTATGGCGCCGCGCCCTATCGCGTGATCGAGGCGGCGCTGGCCTATGGCGTCGATTGCCTGGACTTTGCCGACGGCTCCGACTTTGTCGAAGGCGTCGCCCGTTTCGACGAAGCCGCGCGGCGGCGCGGCGTTGCGATTATCTCCGGCGTCTCGAGCTTTCCCGCGCTGACCGCCGCCGTGTGCCGCCGCCTCGGTCACGATCTGTCGCGCATGGATCGGATCACGGCCGGCATCGCCCCATCGCCCTATGCAGGCGTCGGCTTGAACGTCATCCGCGCCATCGCGAGCTATGCAGGACAACCCGTCGAGGTCGTACGCGGCGGCCGCGCGGTCAAAGCCTTTGGCTTGACCGAAAGCCAGCGCTTCACCATCGCCCCGCCGGGCCAATTGCCCCTGCGCAACTTGCGCTTCTCGCTGGTCGACGTGCCGGACCTCAGAGCGCTGCCGAAGGAATGGCCCGGCTTGCAGGATATCTGGATCGGCGCCGGCCCCGTTCCGGAAATACTCCACCGCGCGCTCAATGGCTTGGCGAAGCTCGTGCGGGCGGGCTTTGCGCCGGCGTTGACGCCGCTCGCGCCGCTCTTTCATTTCGTGATCAATCATCTGCGCTGGGGCGAGCATCGCGGCGGCATGTACGTCAGGATCGAAGGGATTCGTGCGCGCGACCAAGCGCCGATTGTCCGCACCTGGCACTTATTGGCGGAAGGCGACGACGGCCCCTTGATTCCAGCCATGGCCCTCGCCGCTCTCGTTCGCCGTCGTCTCAATGGCCAGACGTTCGAGCCCGGCGCGCGATCGTCCGTACGGGCGCTCGAGCTTGACGATTACGAAGAGATGTTCGCCGCGCGTACGATTTACACCGGCGTTCGAG
>JASLHV010000147.1 GCA_030153205.1 Roseiarcus sp.
CTTCGGATCGATGCAGCGCAGGGTGTCGTCGAGCGCCACCGAGAAATTGCGTGTGACGCCGGTGACCATGGCGTCCGCGTCGCCTAGCGCCACCATGCAGGAGGCGAAATGGTTGCGGTCGGTGTTGATCAGGCGCTGACAATCGCGTTGCAAATAGCCCTGGCGTTGCAGCCGCTCGTAGAGGTAGGCGGCGTAGGCGCCGTTGCGCGAGGACAAAGCGGCATTGATCACCTCAATGCCTTCGCCCAGTTCGACACCGGCGGCTTCCGCGGTCTCGCGGACGCGCGGCTCGCGGCCGACCAAGAGCGCCGAGCCGAGTCCCTGCTGCACAAACGAGGCCGCGGCGCGGATCACCTGCTCCTCTTCGCCTTCGGCAAACACGACGCGGCGCGGCTGCCGGCGCACGTTCTGGAAAACGCGCTGCAAGACGCCGGCAATCGGATCGAGCCGCGTACGCAACTGCTCGCGGTAGCCGTCCATGTCGACAATCGGACGCCGCGCGACTTTAGAATCCATCGCCGCCTGCGCCACCGCCGGCGGCACGGATGAGATGAGCCGCGGATCGAACGGTACCGGAATGATGTAGTCAGGCCCGTATTTCGGCCGCGCGCCGTACGCTGCCGCTACTTCGTCGGGCACGTCCTCGCGGGCCAGCGCAGCGAGGGCGTGAGCCGCCGCGATTTTCATTTCCATGTTGATGGCGCGGGCGCGCACGTCGAGCGCGCCGCGGAAAATGTAGGGAAAGCCGAGCACATTGTTGATCTGGTTGGGATAGTCAGAGCGTCCTGTCGCCATGATCGCGTCGGAGCGCACCGCGGCCACGTCCTCGACTGTGATCTCAGGATCGGGATTAGCCATGGCGAAGATGATCGGCTTCTCCGCCATCGACTTCACCATGTCCTGTGTCATCGCACCCTTTACCGACAGACCAAAGAAGACATCGGCGCCTTCGAGCGCTTCGGCCAGCGTGCGGGCTTTGGTCTTGACGGCAAAACCGGATTTCCATTGGTTCATGCCGTCGCGGCGGCCTTCATAGATCACGCCCTTGGTGTCGCAGAGAACGAGGTTCTCGGGACGAAAGCCGATGGCGCGCAGCAATTCCAGAGAAGCGACGCCCGCGGCGCCCGCGCCGTTGCAGACGAGCTTCGTGGTCTTGATGTCGCGACCGGTCAGTTCAAGCGCGTTGATCAGGCCGGCTGCGGCGATGATGGCGGTGCCGTGCTGGTCGTCATGGAAAACCGGAATGTCCAAAAGCTCGCGCAGTCTTTGCTCGATGATGAAGCATTCAGGGGCCTTGATGTCTTCAAGATTGATACCGCCCCAACTCTTGCCAAGAAGCTTGACGCAATCGACGAAGGCATCGGTATCTTCCGTTGAGACCTCAAGATCGATGGAGTCGACGTCGGCGAAGCGCTTGAACAACACCGACTTGCCTTCCATCACCGGCTTCGCTGCGAGCGCGCCGCGATTGCCGAGCCCAAGGATGGCGGTGCCATTAGTGATCACGGCGACGAAATTGCCCTTGGTCGTGTAATCGTAGGCGCGGCTTTCGTCTTCGGCGATCGCCAGCACCGGCACAGCGACGCCGGGCGAATAGGCGAGCGAAAGATCGCGCTGGGTCGCCATCGGCTTCGTCGCCACGACTTCAAGTTTGCCGGGGCGGCCCTGGCTATGGAACAGCAGCGCTTCCTGATCGGTGAAAGTCGGCCGGTTGCCGCGCTTGCCGGATTTCGAAGCCATTTCACATCCTTATGGCCGATCGCAGGACTACGCTCGGCATTTCGCCAAACGTTAGCGGAATGGACGGGCCTTACTCAAGGGTTGGCCGCCGCGGCGCTAAATTGGAGCAATTGAGTAAAGAGATGCCGCCATGCCGCATTGAATATGCGCGCAGGGAAGGGTAATGCCTGCACGCCGGCCGTCGCGGCGTCAGCATTCGTCCCGCCATGATCAGATTTCTGCTGCGTTTCCTCGGACTTTGCCTGCTGGCGACCGCATTTTTCTTCCTGGTCTATGACGGCACTAAGTCGATCGCCAACCAGCATCTGGTCTATATCAACGTCGCCGAAGTCTGGGCCATGCTCGATCAAGATAGCCTCAATTTGGCGCAGACTTGGCTGAAGCGGACGGCACTGTGGGCCTGGGACCCATTTCTGCAAAGAGCCTTCGATTTGCCGATCTGGATTGTGCTTGCGGTCGTTTCCATGATCCTCATCGTGCTCGGGCGTAAGAAGCGACCGCTCATCGGCTACGCGCGAAACTGATCGGCAACCACCAAGACCAATGCGGGCCGTCCGTCGTGTGTTTCTGGTTCTGGCCGCCATCGTCGTCCTGTTGCTGGCGCTGCCTTATCTGATCGCCCCGTTTTATCGTTTCGTCGATCCTGTCTCGACGCCGATGCTGTGGCGCTGGGCGACGGGCCGTCGCGTCGAGCGCACTTTCGTCCCAATCGGCCATATCGCGCCGACATTGCCGCTCACCGTGATCCTCGCCGAAGACGCTAGCTTCTGCCGCAATCACGGCATCGACCTCAGCGGCGTGCGCGAGGCCTTGCAGCAGGCCGACGAGGACATTGCGGAGGCCCGCGGCGGCTCGACCATCACGCAACAGACCGCCAAGAACCTGTTTCTCTGGCAGGGACGCAGTTTCGTGC
>JASLHV010000297.1 GCA_030153205.1 Roseiarcus sp.
GCGCCGGCGGAGGTGCCACTGATCAAGTCGAAACATTGGGCGATCGGCTTACCCGCCGCGACTTCGAGGCGCGTCAAAAGCCTGACGGAATAAAGGCCAAGATAGCCTCCGCCGCTCAGCGCGAGAATGCGAAACGCCACGGCGAACCTCCCTGGGCCCGACGATTCCTGTTGTTAATTTAGCAGCATTCTCGGCGCTCTGGCAGTCTAGCGATAGCGGCTCTGGTTCCAGCGATGCCCGATGAGGGAAAGGATAATGATCAGCCCGTTAAAGAACTGCACATAAAATCCAGAGAGGCCCGCGCCGACAATGCCCGTCTGGATGAAGGAGACGATGAGAGCGCCGATCGCGCCGCCGGCGATCGTGCCGACGCCGCCCCAAGTCGGCGTGCCCCCGACAAAAACTGACGCGAGGATCGGCAACAAGTAGCCATCCCCCGATGTCGACCACCATGTAAAATTGATCATCGTCGAGAAAACGCCGGCGAGCGCGGCCCCGAGCCCCATGAAGACGAAAGTCGCGACACGAACACGCTTAACGTCGATTCCCATCTGCGCGGCGCTATCGGGATTGTCGCCAACGCAATGAACGCGGGCGCCAAAACGATGGCGATTGAACAAGAAGGCCGCGAAAACGGTGAAGGCGACCGCCCAAAGAATCTGTATCGGAAAGCCGCCGATAGCACCGGAGAATAAATGATACGTAGTCGTATCGCCGAGATGGACAAGCGCAATCGATCGCCCTTCGGTGACAATGAGAATGAGACCCCGCAACATGAAATTGAGGCCCAGCGTCGCCACAAGAGACGATAGGCTGGCGTAGACGACCAGCGCGCCGACGCCGAAACCGAGGATCATGCCAACGGCGACCGCCGCAATAATTCCAAGAAAAGGATCAAAGCCTGCTTGGACCACGAGCGCAAAAACCCAAGCCGAAAAACCCATCGTGGCCGGAAAGGAAAGGTCGATTTCGCCGACCGTGACAATGAAAACCAAGGGCGCAACGATGAACAGCGAAACGGGCAATGTCACTAGCACCGAGCTATAGGTTGGCCAGCGCGTAAAGACGCTCGGATTGGCGATCAAAAAGACAAGCATCATTACCGCAAAAACCGCGAGCGTGCCGATCGCGGCTCGGTTGAGTTCGAAGAAACGACGAAGCGGCGGCGTATCCAGCCGCGTCAGAACATCCTTATCGATCGACGTCGTCATGAAGCGACTCCAGCTTCGATGCCGACGGAAGGGTCAAAGGAAGCCACGCCTTGAGGATGGGCAATATGCTCCATATAGGCGACAAGCTTCTCGGCCGAACCGACCTCGCTCTTCGTCGCCGCCCTCGAGACACGACCGCGGTCGAGTACGATGAAGCGTTCCGCGATATCGAAGACATGATGAATATTGTGGCCAATGAACAGTATCGATCGCCCTGAGCCGCGCACGGTGCGAACGAAACGGAATACTTTTTCGGTTTCGGTCAGCGAGAGCGCGGTGGTCGGCTCATCGAGGATGATCAAGTCAGCCTTGTTGTAGATCGCACGAGCGATAGCGACGCCCTGCCGCTCGCCGCCCGACAATTGACCGACGATCGAATGCGGTGAAAAGACTTTCGACGTAAATCCGATCTCGCGCATCAGCCGGTCAGCTTCGGCAATTTCTTTGGCGGTGTCGAGAAAACCGAAACGGCCAGCGATTTCTCGGCCCATGAAAATATTGCGTACGATCGATTGCTGGACGGCGAGTGCGCGATCTTGAAAGACAGTTTCGATCCCCGCCTCGCGCGACTTGGTCGCGCTCCACCCCGAAACCGTTTTGCCTCGGATTAGAATCTCTCCGCTCGTTGGCCGCACCACGCCCGACAGTATTTTGATCAGCGTCGACTTTCCGGCGCCGTTGTCGCCGAGGAGGCCGACGACCTCCCCGCGATCGACGTGCAACGACACGCCGCCGACCGCAAAGACGCGGCCGTAGGATTTTGTGACGTTTCTTAGCTCGATCAGCCTGTCGCCCACGTCTTCCTCCCGAACCGCAGACGGCGGAAGGTCTCCTCCCGCCGTTTGATGGTCAGCGAAGATTCTCCTGCGCCAATTTGGAGACGGCGGTGTAATTCTCCGGCGTCACGAAGCCAGCGCCGGTGTCGACGTCCATAGGCGCCAAACCATAGACGACTTGTTCGCACAGGCTAAGAATTGGCAGATAGCCTTGCTGGAAGGGCTGCTGGTCCGCCGTCAATTGGACCCAACCGCCCTTGAACGCTTCCACGATTTGCGGGCTTGTGTCGAAGCCGATCGCAATGATTTCGCCGGGCTTCTTGCCTGCGGCTTGCATATAGGTCGGCACATTGCCGAGCATCTGACCGCCGGGATAGGCGATGACTTTGACGGTCGGATTATTGAGTATCGCCGCGGTGATGACCGGGATCGCCAGATTAGGATCGGCGGCCCATTCCGGCGGGCCATTGATTTTGGTCACCTTCAGGCCGGCGAGTTCGAGCGCTTTCACCGTTCCCAGTTCGCGCGCGCCGCGCGCTTCGACATCGAACGGTCCGATCACGATCGCCTTGTCGCCGGCTTTCAATCCAAAGCGGCGCACAGCTTCGGCGCCGAGCGCCATGCCCTGCGGCGCCTGTTGAGCGCCGATATAGCCGCCGCCGAATTTTGCAACCACATCCGGCACAGGCACGTTCTGGTACATCATTTTGACGCCGGTCTTGGACGCCTCCTCCGCTAGCGGCATGATCGCCGCATCGCCGGGATGCCCCATCATTGCGATTCCATCAGGCTTGGCCGCAACGGCTTCGCGCAATTGCTGCACCATTTTCTCCACCGCCCAACCCGAGAAAACATAGTCGATCTTGGGGCCGAGATCGGCTTCGGCTTGTTTTGCGCCGTTGTAAACAATCGTGCCGAATGCGTCGCCTTCGGCGCCCCCGACGAAGAAGCGAAGATGGACATTGCTGCACCATTTGTTGCGCAAGGTTTGCGCTTCGGCGTTTGGCGCACAGAACGCAGTCATCAAGATTGCGGCGCAAACTGACGCGCCGAGCCGTGTAGAAATCGCATTGATCATGCTTCCTCTCCCAGTCATTGCCTCGCCTTGGACGCTCGGCTTGCGCCGATTTTGCTATTGCCCGCCGCACAGGCGGGATGTGAGAGCTGCTCAACCGGGATTGCCGACGTACGACGCTCCCCCACGACAGTGTTTCAAATAATTCAGCGCATGGACTTGCCCGGTCATTTCAAGATCGTCGCGGTAGATCGGATCGTGCCAACCCTCGATATCGATGGCTCCTTTATAGCCGGCGAGCCGCAATTCAGAGATGACGTCGGTCCAATTGCTATCGCCAAAGCCGGGCGTACGCATGAAGACGAATTTATCTTTCCCGAAAATTCCATGCTCACGGATGACATCCCACCGCACGGTGGCGTCCTTGCCGTGGACGTGGAATATTTTATTCGCCCATTTGCGAATTTGCGGCAGAGGATCGATCAGATACACGAGCTGATGGCACGGCTCCCATTCAAGTCCGAGATTGTCGAAGGGCGCTTCGTTGAACATCATCTCCCAAGCGTCGGGATTGTGCGCGATGTTCCAGTCTCCGCTCGCCCAATTGCCGTCCATGGCGCAATTCTCAAACGCAATTTTGACGCCTTTATCCGCCGCGCGCCGCGCGAGTTCGCTCCAAACTTGCTTGAACCGCGGCAGGCTGTCCGGCAGAGGCTCGTCGCGGATGCGGCCTGTGAAACCGGCGACGATTTTTGCGCCGAACAAATGCGCGTTGTCGATCAATGTCTCCCAACCGCGAAGCGTCTCACGATCGAGATCCCGCTGCTCCAACGGATTGCCAAACATGCCGAGCGCCGCGATGGCGACATCAGAGTCGCCGATTGCCTCTCGGATTTCTCCGGCCAGGCGGGGAATGTCTTTGTCGCCGAGAGTCTGCCAAAAATACGGTTGGACGCTTTCGAAACCGTGGCCGATGATTTGCCTGACGTAACCAGCCGGATCAGGCGCATTCGCCTTGACCATTGTACCGATACGAATGTCGTGCAAATCCCGGCTCATCATAACCCTTCCAAATCCAAGGAAACGCGCCTACCGGCTGCAGCGCTCTCGATCGCCGCGAAACACATGGCGAGGCTCTTGATGTTCTCATGCGAGACTGTCTCGGGCTCGCTGCCAGAACGTACGGATTCAATGAAGTCACGAATAACGCCGGCGTGAGCGCCTATCGCGTCATGCGGATCGAGCACCGGAATTTCGATCGGCTCAACGTCGCGGATCAGGCCGTCGGACGTAAGCGGGCGCTCGGCGCGAAAATCCTCGCCGCCGTCCCACGTCGCAGTTCCCTTGGTTCCCGTCAGGCGCCAAGCCGCCTCCCAACTCGTGCGCAGGCCTTCCGCGCACCAGGAGCCACGATAGGTAAACACCGAGCCGTCGGCGAATTCGAATATTGCATTTGCCGCTGCCCCGTGGGCGAACCAGGAATTGGCGGGATTACTTTCCTGACAATAGACCGCGACCGGCGTCGCACCCGCAATTGTCCGCGCCATATCGAACGTGTGAATCGCCATGTCGACAAGCAGCACGTGATCCATTTCTTCGCGAAAGCCTCCGAAATGCGGCCCTATGAAGAAGTCGGCATGCAAGGCGGTCAGTGATCCGATCGCTCCGCTCCCGACGAAGCGTTGAAGACGACGGGTGCCGGGAATAAAGCGACGATTTTGAATCACCGCATGTACCCTTTGCACGTCGCGCGCCGCTCTAACCAATTCTTTGGCGCGCCGCGGCGTATCGGCGAGCGGCTTTTCGCTGAGCACATGGCAACCGTGTTGGAACGCCGCCAGAACTATTGCATGGCGCGCCTCGGGCACGACGATGTCGAAGACAAGATCGGGCTTTAGTCGTTCGATGAGGGCGACGGCGTCGGTTTCGACCATGGCGTCTAGGCCGAACTCGGCGGCGCGCGCCAAAGCGCGCCCGCGATTAAGATCGGCCAAACCAACGATCTTCAGGCCGACGATCTCCGACGCGGCGCGGAGCCAAGCCGCGCTCATTGCGCCACAGCCGACCACGATCGCTCGTAACTCGCCCAACCGACGCTCTCCCGATACGCGGCGCTTATTTCGAACGCGCCGTAACGTTTACGACGTTAAATCGTAACGTTTTTGGTGTCAATACTTTGCCATGGGAGGACGGTTTCGCCTATTGTCGAGTCGGAGCCCTTAATGAGCATTCGCGAACTCGCCCGTCACCTCAACATTTCGATCGGAACGGTGTCGCGGGCGCTGAATGGCAAAGCGGACGTTAATCCCCAAACGCGCGCACGCGTCTTCGAAGCCGCCGCTCGGTTGGGCTATGCGCCGACGCAGTCGGGTCGAAGTCTTCGGCGCGGTGCGACCGGCATGATCGGCATGATGATCCCCACGAGTCGCAAGACGGCGCTCGGCGACACGATCTTCATGGCGGTGGTCGACGGCTTGCGTGGCTTCCTAAGTGGCCACAACTTGGACCTCGTCTTGCTGCTTTGCGGTCCAGAGGAAGACGCTTATGACTATACAAGGCGTGTTGTTGAACGGCGCATCGTTGACGGGTTGATCATCGCCGATACGCAACGCATCGATCCGCGCATCGACTATCTGATCGAGCGGAAAGTCCCCTTCGTCACCTTCGGCCGTAGCGCTTCAGGCGGTACTCAGCCTTGGGTCGATATGGATTTCGAAGGGATGGCTACAGACGCCGTACGTCGGCTTGTCCGCCTTGGCCACCGTCATATCGGGATGGCGACGCCAGCGAGCGGGATCAACTATGGCGCCATATCCGTTCAAGCCTTCAACGCCGCCATCGCCCGAACTGGAAGCGGCTGTCACGGCCACGTCTATCGCGTCGAGCCCGACGAAGTCGGCGGTTATACGCTTGGAGAAGCGGTCCTTGGCGCGTCGCCGCACCCGACGGCGCTCATTCTGGTCAATGCCGACGCAGCGATCGGTCTTTATCGCCGATTAAGCGAGGCTGGCGTTCGACCCGGCGTGGATTTAGCGCTTATCGGGTTCCACCACGGCGCCCATTCCAAATTTCTTGCGCCCGCGCTCACCTCCTATCAAACCGAACTCGTCGGATTGGGAAAGCGTCTCGGCGAGGCCTTGCTTGCGCGCGTTCCCGGTTTCGCCGGACAGTTCCCGTCGGAGGCTGTTCAAGACGTGTGGCCTATGCAGCCCACACGCGGCGAAAGCGACAACGGCCCTGCTCGAGCCGCATGACGACGCACGCTCCTGTCGAAAGCACGGGCATAAGCCGCACCCTACGACTGAAGGGCGCCGATATGCGCGAAAGCGCCCGCAAAGGGTTTCGCTAAAGGACTCGCGTAAGCGCCGATCTTCGACGTCCGAAGCCCGAGCGCGACAAGAGATTGCGCTAGCCAAACCGACGCTGCGACGCCGTCGACGACTGGCAATTCATGCTCGAGCGACAGTGAGGCGGCGAGCGTCGCCATCCCGGCGCAACCAAGTACAATCGCCTCTGCGCGATCTTCGCGTTTCGCCAGGCGAATTTCGTTCGAAAGTTTTTCGCGCGCGCCTGAGGCCGGATCTTCGAGAGAGAGAACCGGCGTCTCGCAGGCGCGGACGACAGCGCAGCGGCGATCCAAACCGTATTTCATCAAATTCGTCTCGATCGGCGCAATCGATCGCGACAGTGTTGTAACCACCGTGAAACGATGAGCAATGAGCGCCGCCAAGTGAAAGGCCGCTTCGCCGATGCCGATGACGGGGCCGGAAGCGCGGCACCGCGCCGCCTCCAAGCCGGTATCGTCGAAGCAGGCGATAATCGAGGCTTGCGCGCCCGCCTCTTCGCCTTTGATGATTTCCTCGATCATGCCGGGAACCGCGAAAGCCTCATCGAAATATCCTTCGATCGAGACGGGTCCGCTCTGAGGATTGATCGCGATGATCTCCACGCCAGGGGCCGCCTCCCGCGCGGCCGCGCCGATCCGCTTCGTCATGCTCGCGCTGGTATTGGGATTGACGACCAGAAGCTTCATAACGTCGCCGTCACGCTTGGCCGGCGTCCGAGCCGTAGCGGGCTTGCCGCGCGCGCAGGATCGCGATTGCGACCAGCGCGATCGCGATCACCGCGAACGAAACCGCTGTCGTCGATGTGCCGAGCGCGTAAATGTCGGGATTGGTCACTGTCGTCGTCAGCGCCTGCAATTCCATCGGCAGCGTATTGTGCTCGCCCATCGTCTGGCTAGAGCGGGCGATCTCGTCCCACGAGAGGGTGAAGCCGAACAAGCCAACGCCGATCACCGATGGCAGAATGATCGGCAAGACAACATGGCGCAGCGTCTGCCACGGCGTCGCGCCCTGATCGCGCGCGGCCTCTTCATAACGGATGTCGAAGCGATTGAAGATCGCAAACATCACAAGCAAGCCGAACGGCAGCGTCCACGTCAGGTGCGCGCCAAGACCCGATGTAAACTGGCCCATGGTGGTGGTGAGATTGTCGGCGATCCACGAGGGGCCGTAAGTCTTAAGGAGGTCGTCGAGCACGTGAAATTCGATCGCGATGCCGAGCGACGTCACGATCGACGGCACGATCAGGCTCGCCACCGCGACGTAGAAGAGTGCGTCCGAGCCCTTGAACTTCTTGCGGAACGCCAGGCCGGCCATTAGC
>JASLHV010000317.1 GCA_030153205.1 Roseiarcus sp.
ATCGCAAACGGCGCCGATTCGTCGTCGATCAGCGATACGCTCGAGTCGGTGCTCGAGGGAACCGCCCACAGCCTCGTCGACGTGTCGCATCGGCAGATCGGTCTTGTCGCCAGCGGCCCCGCCGCGGCGCGCGTCCTCAACTCTGGTTGCCCGCTTGATCTTGGCCCCAAGACCTTTCCTGTCGGCTTCGCGACGCGCACTCTCTTCGATAAGGTGGAGATAGTGCTTTGGCGGCGCGCTGAAGCCGCCTTCCATGTCGAAATTTGGCGTTCAATCGCACCTTTTCTTGTGGCCTCGCTCGCCGAGGCCGCGCGCGGCGCGCCGGACTATTGAAGCTCTTCTAAACCTTTGCCGCCGGGACTACCGAACCCGTCGCGCCCTCACGGAATTGTTTGACCACAATCTTGGCGACGTCGGCCGCTGGTATCCCGGCCGCCGGATCGCGGCCCATCGTCTGTAGGGTCTCCGCGACCCAGCCAGGCGAGACGGTGTTGACCCGAACGGAAATCGACGGCTCCGCCGCAACCGCCCGGACAAACGCGTCGACCGCTGAATTGACAGTCGTGATAATCGCGCTGCCGGGAGCCGGATATTGTGACGCGAGACCGGTCGTGAGGGTGATCGCGCCGCCGGTTCGGACGGACTTCAGACCATAGCGGACGACATTGATCTGACCCAAGAGTTTGTTGGCCAGCGAGAATGTCCAATCCTCGTCAGTCAGCGCAGCCCACGGCTTGAAGCGCGCCGCCCCGCCTGTGCAGATGATTCCGTCGACCGTCCCGATCCGGTCAAACAACGCCGCAATCGACTTCGGATCCGAGATGTCGACTCGTTCGTCCGAGCTGCGCGACGCACGGATGCATTCGCTTTCGCCCAGCGCTTTGACGATTTCCTTGCCGATCAGTCCAGCGGCTCCGATCACCAGTATTTTGCCCAAAGTCTGCTCCTCAGTCTGGTTCGCCGCGAGAATGGACACGCTTCCGCGTGACCGCAAGGCTCACCCCCGCGCGGCCTTGTCGCGCGCGTTCAAGGTCTGGATCGCTTCGCGCGCCGCTTTCCATTCGGTATCGCCCCAGCGGCGCAATTCGTAGAAATTACCGCCGGTCGCCATCGCTTCAGCGCCGTCCATCACGATTGTCTCGCCGCTCAGCCATTCGCAGCCGTCCGACATCAGGAAGGTCGCGAGATTCTGCAATTCCTCCATCCTGCCGACCCGGCCCATGGGATTGCGGGCGGCGGACGCGCCGGGCTCGGCGCCCGGCATGAGGCGCTTGCTCATGCCCTCGGTCGGGATTTCGCCTGGCGCGATCGCGTTGAGGCGGATGCCATAGGGGCCCCATTCCTGCGCAAGCGACATGGTCATGGCTTGGATCGCCGCCTTGCTCATCGCCGAGGGCACGACGAACGGGCCGCCGTTGCGCACCCACGTCACTGCGATCGAGACCACCGCGCCCTTTTGCTTGGCCGCGATCCAGCGCTTTCCGACTGCCTGCGTGACATAGAACGTGCCATGCATGACGATATTGGCGATGGCGTCGAAGCCGCGCGACGACAGGTCCTCGGTGCGCGAAATGAAATTGCCGGCGGCGTTGTTGACAAGGCCGGTAAGCGGGCCTTCTCGGAAAATCTCTGCGACCATCGCTTCGACCGCAGCCGCGTCGCGAATGTCGACGCCGTAGCTTGAGACGCGTCCGGCATGCGCTTTCATGAGCTCCGCGGCGGTCGCGTCGCATACGCCCTTGCGCCGGCCGCAAATGGCGATCTCGGCTCCGAGGCTCAGGAACTTCTCAGCCATTGCCTTGCCGAGTCCAGTGCCGCCGCCTGTGACGAGGATTTTTTTGCCGGCGAACAGGCCGTCGACGAACATGGGCGTTTTCTCCCTTGGCTCGACACTCGTTGTAGCAGACCGGGTGGGGGGCCAGAATGCGAGGCCTACGCGGTTCCATCAGGTTAGGGAAGGGCGCGGTTGTTCAACAAGTTTCAGTCAGCGAAGCGTCCCAACTTTCCCTCCATTCCCTCACGCACGGCCTCGATCTGGTTTGGCGATCCGATCAGCGCCGCCTGCTCCTTCGATTCGGCGACGAGGATAGCGGCGGTGTCGCTGTCGCTCGCCATATTAAGGAGACGCTTGACGGCGCGCACCGCGTCCGGACTGCGGGCGGCGATCTCCTTGGCAGTTGAGCGAGCGGCGGCGAGCGGGTCAGCCTGGAGGCTGGTGGCGAAGCCGTAACTCAACGCATCGGCGCCGGAGAAAATGCGCCCGGTCATCGCAAGCTCGCGAATCACATCGGAGCGAGTGAGTTCACGCATGAGCGCAATTCCCGTCATATCGGGGATAAGGCCCCATTTGATTTCGAGGATCGCAAGCCGCGCGTCGGGCGCGACATAACGCACGTCGGCGCCAAGCGCCATCTGGAAGCCGGCGCCGAGCGCCACCCCATGAACTGCAGCGATCACGGGAACGGGAAGCGTGCGCCAGACGTAGACCGCTTGCTGCCACAAATTGGCGATCCCATGGGTGCGCGCGACGATATCGCCGAACTTTCGGCCCGCTTCCCTGCCGGCCATGGCCTCAAAGCTCGCCTTGTCGAGGCCGGCGCAAAACCCTTTGCCCGCGCCGGCGAGCACGACGGCGCGCAAACCCGCGGTTCGGCTCAATCTTTCGCCCGCAGCGATGACCGCGTTGAACATTGCCGGATCCATTGCGTTGAGCTTGTCGGGCCGGTTGAGCGTGACCTCAGCCACGCCTTCGGCGATCTCGACTTTTACGCGGTCGCTCAACGATCCTTCGCTTTGCATGTTTCGCTCCCGGTTCTCTCCACCATCGCAACGAACTCGCGGAAGCTTTCATTGCTATCTCGGGGGAGGGAAAGCCAGCACCTCGCTGCTGTAAGTCTCCACCACCTCGCTGAACGGCGTGCCGTCCGGCGTCGACAGCACCGCGCGATGCTCGAGCACGTGGTCGGGAATCGGTAGTGCGCCATTTTGGTCGGACGCGGGCGCAGCGCCCAGCTCCCAGCCTTGCGGCAGCGGGCGCCACAACAAATCCGCCGACACCGTATGGCGGCGGAAGTGAAGCGCCGCCACCGCCTTGCCGAACGGCGTGTCGGTGGTCTCGAGCACGTGGTTCATCTCGGGCGTGAGCCGCGCCGGAACATACCAATTGTCCGCCTCGGACAGCACGTGGTCGCCACACTTCAGGCGAACGCGGCGATAGCCGAGGGGTTCATCCGGCTTCACGTCGAGCGCGGCGCGCACTTCCGGGGCCGCGGACTTGTCCGCTCCGCTTATGCGTTCGGCGACGATGCGCGCGGGCTCAGCGAGTTTGTGATCCGCGCACCAGCGTTCGATGGTGAGCGTTGCGCTGTCATGGGCGAGGAGGTCGGCGTTCAGCGTTTCGAGAAGCGCCAGCGCTTCGAGCCGCCCGACGAAACTGTCAGGCCAGGACGCGGGCTCGTCCGCTGACGCGGTCGCCGTCACCAGGAGCCCGACGACAGCCGTGACCCGCGACGCCG